>CAYMXM010000012.1:0-28559 GCA_964394065.1 uncultured Pirellula sp.
ACAACTCAAATCGCCATCGCGCAGCCAAAATCCGAAACGCCCATCGTACGCTTACTCTAACGCTCCAACCAAACTATCGGCTCCTCCTGATAGTAGCGAAACAGTGTTGCCTGGGAGGTATCTAGCCTCGTGCTGATCTTGGCCGAGGCTTGCCCTGGCACGCTTGAAATGCAGTATCCATAGATCACCGGTTAGAAACTTCAGCATCTTTTCGATTGAGGAGCTATGTGAAGTCCACAGGGAACTATCTTCAACTGGGATTTCCAACTCGATTTCACGCGTCCATCCGTCCTGAGCGTCTCGTCGGTGTACGGCGTGATCGGCCGCGACTACAGCCATGCAGACTCGAAGTAGATCTTTGGCTTGGGGGCAGACATCTATTCGATCAATCCGAATTCGCTCAGCTACGGTGAAGCCGATTGATGCCCATCCGTCATCGCACGGATTACCGAACATGCGCACTGGGAGTACCGATCGAGTAGGCTTGCATGCGGCATTTGTGTCAAAGCATCTAATTTTCATTAAGATATTCCTCGAAAATGCTATAGGCTTCGCGATTAACTTCCTTGCATATCCGAGCAACATCGGCGTCGGCTGCCTGTCCAAGCGTGGGCAGGCCCAGCTCCTTTCGTGACTGATTCGCCTGTCGAAAAGTCTCGCAGAAAAATTCCTTAATCTGCGTCACGCGCTCCATGTAGGTACTAAGATCAGATTTCGCAAGAATATGCTTTCCAGTTTCCGACATAAACAGCCCATAACAGTCAAACGCCAGGTATCGTTCAAGAAGTAACTCGCGTTCTGTAATACTTAGATCGAAAAGATCTGCTTCTGGAAACCTCGACAAAACATGTTGCATTGCCTCCGTTGCAGCTCGCTGTCCAATCTCACCATCGAGTGTTCCATCGTTTGGACTTACAGCTGCGGCAATCGCAGCCACCAAGACTCCAGAGTCACCGCTTCTAGAAAAGGCCTGTCGGATTTGCTCTCTAATTTGCGCATGATCGGAACTGTTACCGATGATACCTATTAATGAAGCACCTCTTTTAGCTGATCCTGCGGACCGTTGAGTCGCAGCCGAAGAACCGCCCCGTCCGTGTCGCACATAATTACCTACTCCACGTCGCAATCGAGAAGCATCCCCGCTCGTCGCAAATTTTCCTAGTTGAAGGCGTGTACTTCCTAGTCGATTCTTCGGAGCTATTGGATTCTCGACCGCGGTTGAGCTTGCCTCTTTCTCACTTTCGGGAGAATTCGCGTCGATATCTTCGACCCAACTAGGTACAAGCGGAACTCCATGACCTGCCCCTGAGATTGATGCCGATGTACCCATACTATTTGGTTCCTCCAGCGAAAGCCTTTAGCACAGGCGATTCCGGCGGGAGTTTTGCTCTGAGATCTTTCTCAACTTCATTAGCCCATGGCTGATTTCGAATGACTAAAGCTGCACCTACGGAAAAACGTTTGGGAGCAATGCTTTTCAATACCGAAAGAAGCAATGATGTTTGACTCGAGTGTGACTTGACGTAGATAACACAACAGTTCAGTCTATCACTAAAATCCTCGCTGCCTGAAGTTCGAAGTTGCTCAACCAAAGCAACCATTACCGTCGAGGCCTCGTCTGACGGAACTGCCTTAATCTGCTGAAGAAGCTGATCGACATTCTTGGGGTGTCTACGCAGTGCTTCAATCAAGTCCAGGCTTTCTCGACTAAGCTTCAAAGTATGCACAAAAACTTGATCTGCACCTCGGCTAACATGAAACGCAACTCTCAAATCGATTTCGTGTAATTGCGGCGGCATTGCAATCCACTCTTTCGCAAAGTCACTTCGCCAAAGCTCGCTGACCTTAAGGTCTACGTCCTCAGTTCCTTCGATCATTTCGTTGGACTTCGAGGACTTCTTATCATCCTTCTGTGTTTTTTGCTGCTCCGGCATCTCAAGTTTTTTTAGTATTGGCGATCGTCCATTTAACGATTTGAGAACATCGACCTCAAGTTCCTTAACCAAGTCGGGTTCTCCGCACCTTTGAAGAAGAAGCACTTTCGCCAAAACGTCTTCACCGATTTCCGCTGGAGCACCTACAGATATTGCAAGCGCCTTGTGAACGGACAGGCTATTCATAAATCGCTTGATTAGTCGCGGGTTGCCCCCGACGCGCTTCGATTCAACAAGTCGCGGAGCTAATCGCTCAATCATCGCAACCCGACTCTCGAAATCAGCTTCGATTCCGGCTTGACCTATAGTGTCCATGATCATTTGGCGAGTTATTCGACTGCCATCCCAAGTTTTACCCAACGATGCGCACAGTTTTTGCCGGATCTCATCAAGTTGCGGTTTCTTGATTTTCGGCTGCTGTTCGAGAAATAACAGCGTCAAATAGATCACCACATCTGGAACAGTCAGACTCGGAATCCGAAATGGAATCTGAATCAGCTTATCGTAATAGCTTTGCAGATGACTTTCATCAAGCATGTGATTGCCCGTCTCAAAATGCTTTCGGACCGCGAGCCTCAGCATTTCTTCATCAGCGGCGATGACGAACACCGTTCGAGGGACGAAGAAGTATAGACGCATTGCCTCTAGCGCCTCGATAGTAGTTTCTGGAAGGCAACGATCGAGATCGTCGATTAGGACGATGAGCCTTCGGTCAAGCAGTTCCAAGGCCTTACCGAACTCCTCGCAGATCTTCTCGATATTCTCATATGGGCTGTGCTCTTTTTCGCCCTCTGGAAACCAATCTGCGATTTTCTGCTGAGTGGTTTTAGCAAAGTCGACAGCATTTTCCAAATCAGCTTTCTGTAAGTCTCCGTCAATGACTCCAGCAATCGCGTCAATTCCCTTTGAGAAGAAGCCACCGATAGGCATGCCCGTGGCCAAAGTCAACGCACCACCAAGCCCATAACCGGCGATCCGAATGAGATTTGCTCGTTTCAAGATTGAATGTGCTTGTTTCTTTATTTCTTCCCCTATTCCATCACATTTTGTCAGTTCTCTCGCGATGCATTCAGCGAATGCTGCTCGCACGTTGTCCTGAGACTGGTGACGCCAAGGATGAAAACGAACTATCAATGGGGCGGGCTCCATCTTCTTGAGTCCCGCTGCAAGAAGCTCCAGGGTTGAGGACTTTCCTACGCCCCAAGCGCCAGAGACACCAATCGAAAGTGGTTTGTCACCATTGATCTTGATGGTCTCCGCAATGACAGAGGCTAGTATGTTAAAATTGAGGAAATCGTCTTTTGTTTCATTGTCAGACCACATCGTTGCTACTCACTTGTGCGTTAAATTTTTGGTTGCTATCGAGAAGTTCCAACAGAACTTATCCGACGCAGAATTTGATTTTTATTTTGCTTCCACAGGGTCTGAAGACGTCTCAACTGCTTCATTTTCCTGAGGCTTAGACGCTTTGTAATTGCGAACGGCAATTGTCCAAAGGTTCGAGCCATAGGATGAGCGAACGACCTCCATCCTCATGACATCGGTCGTTCCATCTGCGATTCGGAGTCCCATAAGGTCTCGAACCCGATCACCAAGATCGACTTGGCGACTGTAACCGAGCGCTCCGTGAGCACGCATAGCTGCATCAGAAGCGGCCAGAGCGATTTCCACGCCTTCCGCTTTAATGCCATTGACCAGCGGCGATGCGACATCGTACTTGCCTTGGTCGATGAGTTCCGCTGCCTTGCGTGCGAGCGCCATCGCCATCTGGAGCTTGGTTGTGTTTTCGCCGAGGGGTTGTTGTAGGTGAGTGAAGCGGCCGATAGGACCTCCATAAGCGTGCCGCTCTTGAATTCGTTTAGCCATTTGCTCAAGCGCGGCCTCCCCGCATCCAATGGCGGCCGCTGACTGCATTAGTCGCCAGTAGATAAAGTGTTCGTTGAAGATTATTCCACCATCTCCGTCTTCACCCAAAACATACTCTGGCGCGACGAACATGTCGTTGAATTTCAGGCCACCAAATGAGTTGCCGGTCAATCCATGAGCATACTCATCGACGATCTGGAGTCCCGGATGATCGATCGGCAGCAAGAAAGCGGTTCGTGCGCCGGGCTTACCGCTTGATGCAAGGGTATATAGCACGACGTGAGTTGCCTGTCGTAGGCGAGCATTCCACAGCTTTTGTCCGCTCAACGAGAACCCGTCCCCGACTTTCGTGGCTCGACTTTCCATGGCCCTCATGTCGCTGCCAGCCTCTGGCTCGGTGATAGCAACCGCAACATACGCATTGCCGGCGACAATGTCATTCAAGACTCGTTTTGCGTATGCAGAGTTCGACTTCGCCAGAGGTCGGCCATGAGCGGCTCCAACAACATCACGAAGGTTGAGATTGTGTTTGCCAGCGTGTCGAAAGACTTCAAGCATGTCCACAGTTGACCAACCACCTCCACCGACTTCAGCTGGTAAATCCAAGCCTGGCAATCCAATTTTTGCACCATGCTGACGCCATGCAGTTGGGTTAGTGAGATCGCCCTGTTGTCGAAGAAGGGTTGCTAACTGGTCTATCTTGTCATTGATTGAGTTGACTGAAACGTCTTCTTTTTTTGCTACGCCTGTCGTTTCATTGATCAACCGAATGCTGAAGATCGTATTCAGCTCATATGTCTGGTTGGAGTTGTCGAATCCTGCAGGGCTGTGAAAGAACAACTGTTTCTTCGGTCCTGTTGCATCTCCACGATACTCGACGATAAATGTGTAGTCCTTCGTAGGCTTGCCTGGGTTCACAAACGAGATTTGATTTCCATCACCGCCCTGAAGCAGAACAAAATGTCGGCCGCGGACAGTTCCGCTGGCGGTCATGACGGTGTACGCAAGAATCTTGATCTGACCTGCAAGAACCGACAGATCTGGTCCATCAGTCGGATTCCATCGCGTGCCAGTAGTTTCGTAGTCGCTAGTTGGAGCGGACACTGTAGTGATGGCCACTGGCGTCTGCTCGAGATCTTTGCATAGAAAAGCAAGTAGCTCGACAAACCGCTGGTTACTAATTCGACCATCTTTCAATTCTGGTTTTTCTTGGAAGAGTCGAAGGGCGGTCCGATGCGGATGCAGATCCAAGGGAAGTCCAATCATCGATCGCAAGGTCTGATCAGCGATCAATCCCGCCGCGATTGGGCAAGCTCCGCCGCCATCCTTTTGAATCAGTTGGTCGAGTTCCTCCTGTGAAACACGAAGTGGCGTGGTATCTTTGTGTTGTGATTGAAGGCGATCCAAAGCCAACTCCGGCAACAGTAACGGCTTCACAGCCCCAGGTTCGGCTTGGCTATCTTGAGCAGCAGCATCGACCTGATGCGCAAACAGGGAAACACAAATAAGGATCGCAACTCTACTGCGCATTGTCGAAATCTCCGCCCTGGGGAATATCATCCGACAAACAAGTCGGCAGATGTTGATGAAAGACCATTCGTTTCTCGACACTCTTAGTTTTGGTGTGCTGCAATCTCAAATAATCCCTCAAGTCGAAACGGTAATCGATCAGGAGAAACACTAGAGATATCCTTTCTGAAAGAATCCCACGAATAATCGCGGGGCAAGTAACTAAATGCTTTCAGGTCGTAGTAGTCCCTTGCCGTCATGTACTCTCGCGCAAGGTCAGACGAAAATTGAGTAGCAAAATCGTGATCGACTTCCGAGCTCAAGTGCAGTTGCGCGTAACCGTCACGGTCTAAGGTTTCCTCATCAACTACCGTCGCGCCCAATGATTCGAATTCTGATTTCACCGAAAGCGTAGCTTGTCCATATCGATAGAGAATCGTTGGGCCAACGGAAAGTCCCTTAATAAAGCTCCTGTTTTCGTTTAGCCAGTCGGTTGTTTCCCGGAGCGTGTCACGAGTCTCGCCGGGAAAAAGCAAGATATTTACTTTGGTCCAGATCCCTTCGTCGTAACAAGCCTTCAGTAGCTCAGCTGCCTTCTTTAGGTACACATCGGGCCTTGGTGTCTTCTTCATTGCCAGTAGCTGTTTGGGGCTTGCTGACTCAAGTCCCAAGTCGATAACGTGCATTCCGGTCTTCCGCAGTTGCTCAACCATTTTAGGGTTCCATGCATCAACTCGACTCTCAGTTCGCCATGGAATCAAAAGCGATCGATTCTGCATTTCTGAAAGGAATGAACCTATCCAGGGGCTCGAAGGCCTGAAAAAAGAAGTCTCGAAGTATGCATGGAAATCCGTATTGCCCACAAGCTGCCGGTATCCGTCAATTTCATCTGCTACCTGCCGAGGATCCTTCATCGCTCCCAATGGAACCATGGCTTCAGCGCAAAAGCTGCAACCCTTTCCACAACCACGAGAAACCTCAATGCTGGGTTGATATAAATGGGTGTACTCAAGAAGGCGATAACTCAAAACAGGTGAAAGATCAGACGTCACAACATTGGGGGCATTCTTGTTCGATGCCTTCGCAACAATGTCGACAATTCGACTTTCTGCGAGTCCCTCGACGAACCTGGATGCATGAGGCAGCATTCTTCTAATCCAACTTGGATCATCGGCAACAACCCAACGACCGCCAACGATGATCTCAAGATCGGGAACTAGCGAGCGCAGGGCAACCATCGTCTCCCTTGCCCAGCCGATAGAAAAACTGCTCGGAAGCGAAAAAAGCACGGGAATGTCTTTCGCAATCAATCCGAGACTATTTATTCGATGGACAAAACTGGTAGGACCTTCAAATCGTCCATGTGTGACAAAAGGTTCATAACCATGTTTCTCCAAAATGCTCGCTAGACCGAGCAAACCATAATTGAGATACATGTGACGTCGAGCCACTGGATTGTCGATTTTCTTGGGTGCAAGCAACCCCGAAGATATGCATAGTAGTCTTTTGCTCATTTCGACGCTTCCGGAAACGCAAGCAATTGCGAGTTCAGTTGATCAACATCGGCATCGTTTAGCCAGATCGGGCGTTGACCAATCTCCACTGGGAACGCATTTGCTTCGATGTCCATGCCGACGGGAATACAATCTTCGAACCGATCCAGGACACTTTCGGGGTTCAAGTCAATGGAGCCAACCCTCTTTAGACGCCGACCTTCGCGAACGGCTGTGCGAATTGTTTGCGTTAGTAATTCGTCGCTTTGAGGCAATGAAAATCCAAAAAACAAAATTGACTCCGTATCTTTGATGGCCGCATGGCAAGCCTGCCACATTACAGCAATCTCTCTAATTTCGTTTAGATTTTTGCTCATCGTCGGTAGGACCATGACGGGAGCGCATTCTGTCTGGCAATAATTGCATTTGCATGGCTCGAAAGGTCTGCAATGTTGGTCGGCGACTAAGCACTCGTGATTGCAGCAACCTTCATTCAAACATCGACGCCACGCTACCGAGCCATGCGGTTTGAGGACTGCCCCTCGCCAAAGTTCGTTCAATTTGTCGTTTCGAATATTGCAAGAGCATGCAGTGCTGAGAAGCAATCGCATCCTGCAGTGGGGGCAATTCGGATTATTGTTTCCATGGTGAATGCCAGGCCGATTGGAGAGTATTGATTCGGCTAGATTGTCATAGTTCATCGAAATCACTGTCGTCGAAAAGCCACAACTTGCCAGCAGTTGCGCTGCCCAGTTGTCGGCTTCAACGTACCCTCCAGATTTCAACCGGTGCAATGTATAGACAGTCAATTGCTTCTGAATTTCTGGATGTGATTCGCTGAACGTAGCCAACGTACCACAAAGAGCCTTCTTTGGAGCTGTTCGCATCTGCTCAAGCGCGGTAAGGACCTTTTCAACATTTGCTTTCGCGATTGTTGGACAGCGACTTGTGCAGCCCACTTCGCTTACGAACGCGAATAAGTCGGGAAACTGCTGTTGCTGAAGTTGGTCAAAGAAGCCGGTCATCAATGGCATCTTGCCGTTGCTGGCTGCTGCGGAAAATCCAGCGCCAACGATCACAACCGAAGTTTTCTGCATATCCCAGTCCATTGAATCCGTCTCCTGATTGGTTAACTGGTCAAAAAGATTCGCTTAGCTCGCGCCGAACTTGGGATCGACGCGACATTAGTTCAAGTAGTTCATTGAATTCGGTGGTCGGGACCGCTGTATCTACGAGCAAGATGACAATCTCATCGGGATCAGCCGGCAGGTTTGATGCTTGAGCCGCCAATGTTTGCGCCAGCCTGCGAGGAACAATTCTTCCGGTCTCATGAAAGACGGAACGCATCGAGTGATAGGTGAATCGCATTAACGCATTTTGAAAGTCCTCTTCCTTTAGCCGAGCTTCGACGGTCGGAAGTAGCGTATCTTCAATCATCAGTCGAGAAAGCAATCGGCGCTCGACGGATTCCATGATCTCTTTCCAAAGCCCACTAGATTTGTCAGCGTAGGCATTAGCGAGGCTAGCGGTCGCCATCCAGGTGTGTAGCGCCTCGCTGGACTTTGGAACGACAGTTTGTTCGAATGGCTTCAACCACTTGTTATTCCAAGTGGGGTCACTTGGATGCTTGAAAAACATTCTTAGTAATTTGTCGGTACTGACCGACTGAATGAGGGCACCTGTTTCCCATCGAGAAATCGACTCCTTTGCTGCGCCTATGCATTCGCCGAGTTGCTCTTGGTTAAGGTTGAGAGCGGTACGCTGCTGTTTGATCTGTTCTGGGAATAGTAGGCCAACCTTTTCACGAAGTGCCTTCGTTACCTTGTCGCCGATCTCGATCCCGGTTAGTACGTTGCCGCAGTTCTGGCAGGTCGGAATCTCGATTTGTGAAAGAACGATGTTGTGTAGCTTCCCATCGTGCTTGAAATCGACCGAGTAGTTCCCCACTACTGGCTCGACTCTTTTTTGAGCGCATTTGCCGCAAGTCCACGGATAGGATTTATCTGACATAGGTATTTTTCTTGTTTATTTGTTCCATCGACTCCACGTGACATCTTCAGGTGGATGCACACTGACGACGTTGATCTCGCGATTGTCCAAGCCAGGATCGTCTACGAAGCGAGTCTCCACATAAAGTTCCTTGGCCGCGAGTTCGGGCCACAGATCAAAGTGAAATCGCCAGTGCTTCCAATCGGGCCGAGACTCGTCCACACGGTCCAGTCTGCCGCCCGATCGCAAGTACTTGATCATCAGGTCGATGAATCCCTTTTCATCCAACCCGAGATGCTTCGCGATGGGGCCCGTAGCCCGCTCCTTGTCAAAGGTCACGTAACCATTGAATCGGTATCCGTTTTCAAGTGCTTCCAGATACCGCTTCCGCTCCTCATCGCCTTCTTCCAACTTCTTTGCCATCTGGCACTCCTTCACAAGAGGGGTCCCCAGTGGCAATCACCTTTCAAGTCATCGACTCTACTCGGCGGTTGACTTAAGTCAACTTCCAATGGGATTCTACGTCAAAAAGTGACCTCAGATCAATCTCAGGTCCCACATTGGATATATTTTTACTGCGAGTCTTCCCAAAAAACAATCCGCACAATACCATTGTGTAGTCACAGAAACGTAAGAGAGCGAGTTAGGCCGATGCGGCTAGCCAAAGTAACCCCGAATATGCTGGAAAACGAAGGATCTTGGGATCCTGTCGTTCTGTGTGGGCCAATGGCTTGCCTGCTGGGGGGCAAATCGGCTGGCTCGTTGGACACTTGGGATGCTAGCGTGGTAGACGGTACTCGACAGCCGGAACGGCCAGTGATCGGCGCGGCTCAGGTCGGCTTCGGCGAACTTCGATTAAACCAGGATTGCCTTCTGCCCGCGCCGATGGAGAGTCGCTTTAGCTTGCACACGGGAGACGTGCTCCTCGCCAAAGCACCGCCCATCAAAGCAGCTTGGATTTCACCGTCTGTTCATCATCACCGCTTCGATGCAACTTGTTATGCAGTGCGGAATCTCAAAACATCCCAAGGCGTCTGGCTCACTTTCTGCCTCAATCAATTCGAGTTCGCATTCTCGCTGGCTCGACGTTCGGTCGCGTCCGCCGTGCCGCGAATCAACAGCAGCGAACTTCGGCGATTCCCGATCCCCGAGGTGCCTGCGGGATTTGATTTTGTAGCCGACGGGATCGCAGAGTGCATCGATCACCGCGCACTGAACTCGATGGAATTGCTGCGACTTCAAAATGAAGTGGCCGAACAAGTTGACGCACTTGCTCCCGAAGTAGCCTTAAAAATTGAAACCGACCATGGAAGCCAGTCGAGCTGGTATCAGCGATTCGCAGCGACCTTGCTTGAAGATTCGTTGGTGCCGGGGCACGTAAAGGCCGGCGAGTATCAACAGGCCTTGCGCCGCCGTGGAGACTGGCGACCGATTCGAAGCTTAGTGGCAATAGCCCGCGGTCACGGAGAACGGCTGGGCAGAGAAGTATCAGACTACAGGAGCTTGAGGCTCTCTGATGTAAGCACCGATCTACGCGTACCACCGGTCGTGTCGCGAGGCCAGGCCGGTAATCGTAACGTGTACGCAGAGCCGCTCGAAGCAGGTGAAGTCCTTCACTCTCTACTTGCCACCAACCCTCGAACCGTTTTTGTCTCCTCCAACCCAGACTCGGTGATCTATCCAACCGATCACTGGGTTCGTTTGCGTTTCAACGAAACTCCGGGCGCGTGGGCCTTAACAATGCAAACCGAGCCCGTTGCCCGCCAGCTTCGGTCCATGACAACAGGCCTAACGCAGCAGTTCGCAACTGCATCGGCTGTTGAGCAGCTCGTGCTGCCGCCGATCCCGCTCCCCATCCGAATGTCGTGGGACGGGCGATTGCGTCGGTGGCAGCGGCAGCGCGACGAACTGGACGCGATTTGGCAAGAGCTAGTCGAACGCGTTTACAAGCTTCTCAAGCATACAGAAATCCAATACGGTCCGTGGGTATCGCCGTTCTACGAGGAGACGAGCCATGACGCCTGAGACGTACAAGTCGATCACGGATGGGATCGGTGCTGATACGATGCCACTCAATCAACTGCATGCAGCGGCTCGCGACCGTGGCAGCGGTTGGTCGCTTGAGCAATTGCATTTGCTGCTTTCATGTCTCGACGACTGGCGAGTTGAGAAGTCGGGCGATGATTGGTTCGTCCACCGCGCTGGGCGGTCGATCGAAGAAGAGCTGGAGGACGCGATTGTGACTGCGGTTCACTCGCAAGGTGGCAAGCCGCTACCAGCCGCGGTGGTGATGTCGTTGCTGCCCAGCAAGTTCACAACTTCTGAGGCACAGGTTCGGAAGTTGGCAAAAGAGTCATCTCGGTTGCAAGTTTTAGGGCCCGGGTTGATATCTGCAAAGTAGTTGATGGCAAAGGAAAGAAAGCACCATGAAACGATCGGCTACGTCATCCGTGAAAGCACCCAAGAAGCAGGAAATTTGGCTTGCGTGCCAACATTGTTCCGCGTCAACAAAGCACGAAGCTCTTACGTGTGTCGCTGAATTCGACGAAAGTCCTGGTGGTGAAGTCCAAGTCTGGAATGACTACCTAACGGTCAGGTGCTTGGGGTGCGGGACTGTGAGCTTTTGTATCGAAGGCAGCTTTTCAGAAGACTACGACATCGACCCGAATACTGGGGAGCAGACTCTCGCAATAACTTACAAGCTCTATCCAAGCAGACTCGCGGGCCGTCCAGTCATGAGGACTGTCGACGATTTGCCGCCCGATGTTGAAGCCATTTATCTCGAAACTCATTCTGCGATATGCAGTGACCAGCCCATTTTAACTGGAATAGGTATCCGGGCGATTATTGAGGCCGTTTGCAATATCAAGTCGATTCCAGGCAAGAACCTGGAGGTTCAAATTGATGGCCTTGCCTCCGCTGGACTCATATCGAGTAACAATGCTGCGTTCTTACATCAGATACGATACTTAGGCAACAAGTCCGCACACGAAGTTGAAGCCCATTCCGTTCAGGAGCTAGCAGCAGCGTTCGACATCGTTGAAACGCTCTTAACCACAGTATTTGTCCTACCGAAACTTGCAGGGAGCTTGCCAAAACGGACGAGCTCCAGTGCTACAACTGCACCTTAGACAACAGTTAAAACACAAGGATTTTCCTATGGCAAAAACCAAAGAACCAAAACCAAAGAAGAAGGCGGACAAGCCTGCCGCTGAAAAGAAAGCTGGAGGTGGGACGCTAGAAACGTTGGAGGCCAAACTAGCCAAGGCTCAATTTGACCAACGGCTAGCGATGGAGCCAGCGGAGGAAGGTCAGGCTTGCTCGATGGTTTGGGGTGAGCACAAGGGCGAAGAGACTCCGCGCATATTTGTGTTGGCGCTGCCGCCAGGATCGTGGGAGAAGGCGAATGCGGAGTATGTGCAACAGTTGAGCTACACACAGGCACCAACTGGCCTTGCTGCCGATGAGTATGCCAAGTTCGCTCTAGTCGGCGACGGTAAGAATGAGGCGATGTTCGACCTCGAGTATCCAGCGCACGAAGTCGATCGTCTGCCAAGTATCGAAGAGATCAAAGAGTACAAGCGGATAAAGGCTGATCCGACGCGGCGTTGGTCGCTGAAGATGTATGACCGATTGATGAATGGCTTCAATGCCTTTCATGAGCAAGTTTATCAGACGGTTAAGGATAAGGTAGATGGTAAGAACGCGATCATCTTGGAAGTGGCCAAGCTTCTGTTTCTCGAGTCATTTCGATTACACCACGAAGGGAAGACTCTGGAGTTCACGCACGATGGCAAGAAACTGAACCTGAGCAACGTGTTTAGATTCGAATACGTCAAGGAGCACGGGAAGAAGGCCGTGGGGGAAATCCAATCGGCATTCGACCAGCTCAAGACGCATGCCGATTACGTTGTCACAGACGACAAAGGGGATTCGCATCCGATTTTCGACCGCAACGAGCATTTGCGATTGGAGCAGCCAAGGAACTACGAGACGATTCTGGAGTTGATACAGAATCTGGGACCGGTCTTAGATAATTCGGACAAGGTGCTGAAAGAGAAAGCGTCGCTCAAGGATGTTGCCAATGATGTTTTAGGGCGAGCGTTCGATGTGTTCTTACGAGCCAACTTTGACTCGAAAGGTGGCTTGGCGATCTACCTGACGCCAGCACCGGTCAAGCAAGCAATGCTGGAGATCGCATTCCATGACATCCTAGAAGAGACTCCGGAGATTTTGTCGGCTCGCGATGCGGATGGCAAACCTTCGTTTCGCTACTGCGACCCTGCGTGCGGAACGTACGGTTTCGGTGTGGTCGCTCATGGTCACCTGCGGCGGGCTTTGAATGAGATCGGCGGGCGAGAAACGAGCAACGATCGGGCTCGTGAAAAACTATTTGCGGAGATGTGCGAGCACAGCTTTGTTGGTGCGGACTCGGCTCCGATCATGGTGACGCTGGCTCGCGTGAATATGGCGATGCTCGGCGCTCCCAAGGCTCGGATATTCTATTCGACTAACTCGTTGATCAGCGATCAGTTGCAGCCATGTAGCTTTGATTTGATTTGTACCAATCCACCATTCGGAACTCCCAAGTTCAAGAAGGGACAAGAGAACGCCAAAAAGGCTTATGAAGCCGATATGGAAAAGATCCTAGCATTCTATCGCAGTGACTTGGCCGCTCGCGAAGGCAAAGGTGGTGGCTACGACCACAAGCCACGCGTTGACGGCTTATCGATGGGTGGCAAGCCGAATAGCAAAGGGCAGTGGCAAGAGTCGAAAGCAACTAGCGTTGATCCAGCGGTATTGTTTCTCGATCGCTGTTTGCAGTTGCTCAAGCCCGGCGGGCGATTGCTGATCATTCTGCCTGACGGCGTGCTTTGCAACAGTGGCGATCGCTATGTGCGTGAGTACATCATGGGCAAGAAGGATGAAACCACTGGTCAGTTTCACGGTGGCAAGGCGATCGTGAAGGCAGTTATCAGTTTGCCGTCGGATACGTTCAAGCTCTCAGGAACGGGTGCAAAGACCAGCATTCTCTATCTCCAAAAACGCCATGAACGCGAGGATGGTTCGAAGCAGTTTATGGACGAGCCACAAACAGACGTTTTTATGGCGGTGGCCGATACGCTTGGCTATGAGGTCAAGAATAATGTCGAAGACTATAGCAAGGGAATGTCCAATGACCTCGCCAAGATCACCGGCGCTTACGTGAGGGGCGAGTAGTGTTCACAACAAATGTCAGAAATAATGAGCTTTTGGAGCGTCTGGACGCCGAGTCTTTTGATCCAATTCGGCATGGGTTAGAAAAGATCGTCCGTGACTCTGGCATTAGCCTGTCGACGCTCGGCGCTATCGTCGATCCTGCAGCCAGTATTACCTATGGGATCGTACAACCCGGAGCATTCGTGTCCGCGTACACTGGCGTGCGAATGATCCGCTGCGTTGACATAATCAGTTTAAGTGTAGAAGCACGAGGTGTGCTTTGGGTTTCAAATGACATTGCTCGTCCGTATCGGCGCAGTTCCGTCATGCCTCGAGACGTGCTGATCGGTATCGCTGGGACGTTGGGGAACGTTGGACTTGCTCCACACGATATAGAGCCTGCAAATCTGAATCAGTCGGTCGCACGGATTCGAGTCGCGGATCAATCCGGTCGCGATGCTGAGTGGCTCACCGCATTTCTTGCCAGTCGTTTCGGACAGGCAATCCTTTTGCGACGCTCAGTGGGAAGTGTTCAACAGCATCTCAATTTGGCTGATCTTCCAAGTGTTCCGGTAGTAATGCCACATCTGAGAGTTCGGAAATACGTTGGCGACAAGTTGCGCCAGGCGGAGCTATTGCGATGCCGACACACACGAATACAGGAAAAGCTGTCTAGTTTGACTCTGATCCCAGAGCTTGCCACACTTTTGGGAGTCAATGACGGAATTACGAATCGTGTGAAATTCAAGACCATTGATTCGAATCGCTTCGACCCGAAATATTACAGCCAAAAGTCATTGGCCATCGTGGAATCAATCTCCCAAAGTGGAGGTGCAAAGATTAGTGACATATGCGAGTCTATCACAAATGGATTCGAAAGCCGCGACTTTCAACTGAAAGGCACACCCTATCTTACTGTTTCCGAAATTTCGTCCGGCAGAGTTGATATTACTTCTGCTCCCCGAATCTCCCCAACAATTGAAGTACCTTTAAAAGCTAAAGCCACTCGCAATTGTGTACTCGCGGTTCGAGGAGGATCAGTGGGAATTGCAGCGAAGGTTTTCGAATGGGACGAATCGGCGGCGATTTCTAGCGACCTAATTCGCCTAGAGTTTGGTTCTGAGGATGTGGCGGCGGCAGTTGCGGCTTTTTTGGGCTCGGAATGCGGTGCTTGTCTTATGAAACGCGCTAGCTATGGGGCAGTAATGCCCAAGCTTGGACAGGATGAGCTGGCTTCCATACGGATACCAAACTCTATCCTAAGACAGGGATCTGCGTTGAACGAATTAATGACTCAAGCCGAACAATCCACACGGCTCTCCGGTAGCTTGATTCACGCTGCCACGCAGCTCGTCGAAGCTTTGATCGAATGCAGTGTTCTGGAAGACGAACTAATTGAGGCTCAAACGCGCCTTGAACAAGGCGACGATTCGGCGGACCGAGCGATTCTAAGTCGGCTCTTCGAAGGAGGCTGGGACGCAACGGAGACTCGGCAGCTGTTTCCTGATTTAGACGCTTACTATGAGACCTTACGAATGATCGAGCGAGAACAAACGGAGGTTGCATCGAAATGACAATGCAACTGCCTCAGATCAAAGATCTGGTCTCACTGATCAATGATGGCGTCATTATCTCGTCTACGGCGGGATTCGAGTCACTTCAGTCGCGAGGGTTGGTTTGGTGCGAGCCGACAGCCAGCCAAGTTGTGATGACGGAGCGAGGGTTGCAAGTTGCAGGCTTCCTGCCAAATGGGACCGAAGCGGTTGCGGGGCTACTCGGTTGCACTGCGGAAGTTCGCTCGGCTTGGCTTCGAATCGGGGCAGCGAGACTCCGTGAGGCTGGGCAGCGGCGTGATATTGGTGAGTTGTGTCAGGCGATTGAAACGCTGGGGCCTGCAAGTCAAGAGATTCGCGAAGCAATGGATAACGCATCGCTTGAGCCAACAGAGTATTTACAGATTGAGCAGGAGCTTTTGGGGAGTGGTGCGGAGCAGCCTGTGAATCATCCAAGGTTGTTGCGAGTACTAGGGCGGACTGCGGAAGTGATGGTTAAAGAAGCGGCGAAGTCGATACATTTGAAACCTGTTGATCCGTTTGAGCCCAAGGAGAGTTGGTGTGCGGGTCGGGTGTTGCAGTTGCCTTGTGTAACCAACCCCTCACCCCCGGCCCCTCTCCCGGAAGCGGGGCGAGGGGAGCGAAGGATTGAGATTGGCTCCCCGAAGCGGGGCGAGGGGAGCAAGACACTTGTATTGTTTGGCGACTGCTATGAGCTATTGGATGCGGAACTGGATGCACAAGACAACGAGTCCAAAGCGCTAATGCGATGGGTACTATACCGGCCCTGGTGCATGTTGCTGGCGCAGATTGTCTTCACTCAGGAAGCTTGGGGCGCAGAGCAAATCTCGGGGCAGCTATCACTAGAACTAAGCGATGATCAGCTTGGCAATCCGTACGAGCCGAAGCGAATCGATGTGGTTGTCGTGAGGGCCGACGGAGCCGAGGTGCTGTGCGGTTCGCTGGGCGAGTTGGTTCAACGAGTCCTGCAGCGATTACAGATCGCCTTGGTCGCTCGACCTGAAGAGGTCGCCAGGCTGGATGAGTATCTCGCGCCTGTTGTGCGTCGATTGCTTGAACGTAAGGTTTGGCGTTTTGATCCGCGTGGAGCTGGAGGTGGCCGACCTGGGTTTACAATAGATGACGATTTTTCGACGAGCTGCTATCGCGCGTTCGGTAGCAAGCACTTTTATCGGGCCGGGAGCGTTCTCACGGCGGCTATTCGGGCAAGTGCCGAACAGTGGGCCGCGGATCGGCAAACCAAGTCGAGAGCATTGGCTGGCTCAGCAACGCTGGCAGTAAGCGGAGATCGATCATGAACGAGCCATCAAAATCAAATAAAGTGAATGAAGCCAGCGGAAAGTACGTGATGTCGCCAGACCAACTTTCGAAGAAGATGCACAAATGGGCTGCCGGTGGCGTGTCGGGTTACCCGCTCTCGCATCCCATCGTTGGTCAAACGAATTTCTTTGACCAGTTCAAGCACTTCATCCATCTAGTGGATGACGAGTCTGAGAAGTTCGCACATGTCTTCGCGATCATTGCTCAATGGGGTATCGGTAAGTCGCGTTTAGCTTATGAGTTGATGAGCCAGATCAACGATACTTCACCTGGCTGGTACGTGCGTGATTCCGTCGGAGCACTCAGCAAAGCGGACTTGTTTCATGACCACGCAGACCGAGATCAGTATCTCGGACTCTACATTCGGTATTCCCAGGTCGCTAACGAATCACACAACATCGACAACTGGTTTGGCTTCGGTCTCTACAAGGCACTTCTACCACTTACTCGCAATGCGTTTGATAACTCCATTCAGGGCCAGATTGCCAAAGAAGCATATGACCGCTTGCTAACACGTGGATTCGATGAAACGAAGCTAGCTGCAGCGCTTGAGATCGACAAAAAGCACTCAGACGAAGTGCTCTATGACGACGAGACTTTGGTAACGCGACTGTGCCAAGCTGCCTACGACTATCTCAAGACGCTAGGCATCAAATATGTCCTAATCGCTCTCGACGAACTCGAGACTGCAGCGGAAGCAGCAACCTATGGTTTGGAGACTGAGGCGGAGAAGCAACTAGATGGTCGAGCGATCAAGCTGATCGGCAAGGCAATCAAGGAAGAAGACCCGCGTGGCAAACTGCCATTCTTACGTTACGTCGCCTTATGCTCCCCGGCGATCGGACATGAACTCCGAGAAATTCGTAGCACGGCGCGACGATTCGAGTTGGTTGAACTCTCACAGAATGCATTCGCTGACGTAAGTGACTTTGTAAAGTTGCTCAAAGAAGACGAGCGGCTGACGCACGCATATCCAGATGGACTGGTCGAGGCCGCTTATGCAATGAGTGGTGGCAACTTCGGTTGGTTCAATGTGGTGATGGCGAACATTGATCAAGTGATCGACGGCCGGCGGGTTAAAGATGGTGCGAGAAAGTCGAAGGAAGTTGCTGAGTCCTTCGACGTTGGAAGCCTGTTCGACGAGGCAGTTCGGGTTTCAAGTCGCTTGCGAGATCACGTGCTCGACAAGCAAGCGGTTGCCAATCTGGAGATTCCGAAAGAGGAGTTACCGACGGCAAGAGAATTGTTGTATGGACAATTGCCGATGAAGCTCGATCGCTGGTCAGCCGAGAAGCGGCAGGCATTGCAGCAGGCGACCAACGAGTTCGGCGCTCCCATAGCGATGCTTTTTCAGAAGGTGCAGTGGTCGCTTCAGGGGTGTGCCAAGGCGCTCAAGAAAAACAAATTCACTCGCAAGCAAGCGAGTAACGAATGGAATCTGCCTGGTATTGAGGAGCCGCTAGATCTTACACAACTGATTGCGAACTTAGCGACGTATTCTATCCATGAATCTGCTCATAGTTCTGGCGATACACAGACACTGCTGATTCCGCTCAACGTGAGCCAGTTCGTTCAATTGGCGGCGATGCTCTACCCTCACCCCGCCGTGGATGACGCGGCCCGTGCATTGTGGCGCGAGTTCATCGGCGACGATTCTGTACCGAGTGACCGCGGGACACATCTGGGACCGAGCATCGACATGCTCAATCGGTTAAATCTTCGGCTGCGCGCCACGGGTGCAACTTCATTCATTTTCCGCGACACTGATGAAAGCACGGCGCATGAGACTGCCCTCTCCGGTTTAAAGGGTATTGCAGAGCCCGAGCGAGCACGAATCCTGCTCACAGGTTTGATGCGACTGTTAGATCAGCACTGGGAGTATGACCCAATCGATGCGGGCCTCGGAGGCAAGTTGGTTGCTCTTACGACGCGTAAGCCTGCCACTGGAAAAACGGCACTGGTTAATTGCCAGCAATTGCATCTCCATCCCGAAGGAAAAGTGATTTTTGCTTGGGTTCGATCGGAGGAAGAATTAATAGATCTCTGTGACAGAGTGAGCGGAACAAGGAAAGACCAAGGTCGTGTACCTGTTCTGGCCTTCACTCCTCTCAATCACTTGTGCGAGAAGTTCCAAGCGGCGGCAGATGGGAAGCTCAGAGCAGCTCATGAGTACATGATGCTCTATGAAATCTCGGCTCGAGAGGAACAACAGTTGTTCCCGATCGGATTGCCCAATGCAAAGATTTCTGGATTCAAATTCCATGAGTCGAGATTCACGTCCGCCTTTACGCAACGAATCAATGTCACAACTCGTGCGCTGTTGGATGCAATCAAAGTCTGGCGACGCAAACTGGACGATGCGGGACGTATTTGCTGGCCCATGCGAAACAGCGGCATTCTGCAAACGGCCGATCGCGAGAAGTTGTTTCACGCTTACCGTGAGTTGCTGAGTTCATCCAAGCAGTTAATCGATCTTCCTGCCAATTCTGGTCTGCAAGCGTCTGAGATTCGGGCAACCTTGGACCGTATGGTCGTTTCGATAAAGGCCAAGTCGTTGGACTACAGCGATGACGAGCGATGCGGTCTGTTCTCAACGCTTGATGACAAAGCTGTTGCTCAAGTGCCTGCCTTTTTGCTGCGTATCTACGAACACCTGCTATCCGGCGAGACAGCGCGTTGGAGCTACGAGCGAGCAAAAGAAGAATGGTTCTGGGGATACACGTGGGAAGGGCCAAAGCCAAAAGACACGTTTGCTCATTGGATGGTTCTTCTTGTCGATCTAGGTATCGCAGAGGAAGCCGAAGAAATATCCTCCGACAAATCTCCGCAGTACCAGTTGATTCAACGTTCTTCATTGAAGAACAGGATTGAGGAGGCAAGCAACTGGCTAAGGCAAGAGTATCCACAGATCGTTGAACGCATGAAGTCTGTTTTCGGCGTTGGGCGTATTTCGGAGAGCTTCGCGCCCACGAACGCGGCGCAGAGAGGTACGAAGACCACTAGAGCAGAAGAAAGCTTGAAGCAGAGCGCTGCCAGCCTAACTCTGATCGACGACAAGGAAACCCGCTGGAAGAATCTCGCCGGAGACGATGAGAAGAGCGAAACCTTTAGAAAGGTATTTTGGGCAAGGCTCGATAGCAAAGAGAAGTCCGAAGCTGTCTTTAACCGCAAGCTATACGAAAAAGAGCAGGACCTGGACTCGATCAAGCAACTTAATCTCGATGACGAGCACGCACCGCTTTGGAGTCGCATACGTCAGGCAGATCTCTTTGTGAATTTCGTGCTCACTTCCAAAGCTCGAATTGAACAACGCGCGGACGAGTTGGCCATCGAGTTGTCGGTTGACCTTGAGCCAGGCTTCCCCATCCAAATCTTCACTCGATCGCTTTCCAAGATCAAAAACATCCTCGATGGTTCCATTGGCGAGGGGCCCGCTGAAGGTGATACGCAGAAAGAGCAGTTCGTATCGCCTGGTACGCTGGGATACGCACTTCGAGAACTCAAGGTTGCTCAGGCGACGGAACGTTTGGAGGCTTTAGCACGTGAAGTTGGTTGCGACCTTCACAACGATACCAATCTCGCAATTGAGGAGATCGATGGTGCGATTGTCACTGGGTACCGAAATCTGCTGAAAGCATACAGTGCAGAACGCAATCGTTTGGCGGAATGCAAGGATCAGTTGGCGGCATTCCAGATATTACTCTCCGAAGTACCGGAGGATTTCAATTATCCAGGTAGTGTAGAGTCCTTCGGTCAATTACTGGCACGCCCTTCGATGATCGAAGAAACGCTCAACACCACGCTAGAAGAAGACGTTGACGAGTTGTTGACCGTCCACCAAAAGGCCTGTCGAATCGGCAATTTCGTTCCTCTGATGGAGGAAGCGAAGAATCTTCTTCAAGAATCCAAGCGTGCGATCGCAAGCTTAGCTTCCCATCTGGCAACTTTAGAAAACGTTGTTAATGCGTATCGCCAGGGACTTCTTCAAGACGAGCAGTTGCAGTCGCTTGAGAAGGCATACGCTGCGTTGCAAATGGCAATGCGATTGCCAGTCCAGCCTGCGTTGAAGTTGTCCGATCTGGAAACAGGAAACCTTAAATACGCCAAGGATCGAATCGCGGCTCGCCGACAGTTTCTGGCTGAATCGCTCGAAAAGGAACTCAGCGGTGTGAGTATCGATCATCGCGAGTGGGTGAAACTGGTTAACGATCTTGAAAACAACCAAGTACCCAGTGTCAGCCAAGAAGTCGCGAATGCGTTGGTCGCCAAAGGTTTGATTCGCGTCACATATCGACTTGGGGGTGGTGCATGAGCAATGCCTTCAAGACAAGAGTAACGTTGATTGGCAAACTGGCTAGTCATCCGCGAGGACGAGCCCTAACCACATTACTGGGGGCTGTAGCTCGTGGCAATGAGCCTGACGGGGATGGCGTCTGCTTCGCTTTTGGTACTGAACTTCAGGATGCAGAAACAGAGCGGCAACGGAGCTTGGCGTTGTGGACGCAGCAGCCGGGAAGGACGTTACTCCTGCTCCCTCCATTGAAGCTGGACGAAGCTAAGGTGCCTGTCTCATGGCGTGTCATCAACGCTAGGACCATTGATTCATCGAAGAACAAAGGATTATCAAAGCTGCTTTCAGCCGAGATCAAGTATGAATTGATCACCGAGATGCAGCCAGCGAAGCTGATTGATGGCGAATGGAGTGGTGGCGGGATCAACACTGCGTACTACAAGAAGCATCCGAACTCGGGAGTCTTTGCAGTAACCACTCTGCCTCTATGGTCGCTAACCACGCTCGATCACAAGCATCAGTTGTTTGATTGGATTGAGCAATTGCACACGCTGGCAGGCCAGCCACTCGAACAGGAAGAAAAGCACGAGTCCAATGATGAGTTGGTGCTTTCCTCGGATCATTTCGCTTTGATGCTGCACTTGGTAAGTGGTCGTTGGAAAAGCCGGCAGTCAGCCTTGAGGTCGTTGCAGGAATCCGTAGTGTTGTCCTTACCGGAATCACGGGCGGCCCAGTGCATGGTCGACCTTGAGAACGGTTCGCTGGCTGCCGAAGGGAAGTTAACAGATCAAGGGAAACTCGCCCTGCAAGCGAGTCCTTATAAGGCCTACGCCTCAACTTTGGAGAACGAACATGACTGAAACCACCAAGAAGCATTCGACATCGTTGGCGCAGACGTTGGCTATCCAAACCCAGATTCATTTGCCAGGAACTGTCGGCAGATTGCTGAAGCAGATTCGCGAGCTCGAGCAAATCGCGCCACTTTTTGTCAAAGCAAATCTGGTGCGTAGCGTCACCCGTGCGAAGTTGCTCACTGCCAACGTAGCAGGAATCGCAACACACCATGCAGAGAAGACCGTCGCCGGTGGGCTTCTTTACGTCTCGGCCGGCTCACGTATCGACATCTCAGTCGAGCAGAACGTCGTTTCGACTCGCGATCAAGACAGCGTAAGCGAGATCGACGACATCGACTTTGAAGACAAGAGTAAGCGTTACCAGTTAATCGGAATGCAGCAGGCTTACGATCTTGCGGATCGTGCATTGAAATCTGGAGAGCATTTTGATGCGATGCTTCTCGATTGCCCTCTCTTGCTTAATCGAAGCATGGAGGCTCCACAGCAACTGTCGCGGTATGCAAACTACCGACGCCTCTATGCAGAGACGATTAAGAAGATTGAAGGCTTTTGGACTACACATCGTGAGAGCATTTATCCTTGGAAGCAAGATGGTCCCAAGATCGCCGCGATCGTCTCGCAGCGATTTGGCGCGATCATCAACGTGTCCCAGCAAGATTTGCGAACAGAGGAAGGTCGTCGGCATGTTCTGAGTACCGATGACTTGAATCAAGATGCACTCCAGCAGTTGTCTGGTGCTCGCGAGGCTATAGCGGGCATCGGTGAACGTCGATTCATTCGCGGAATTCTCGGCAACTTTACTCGGACGGCTGCCTTTCGGATGAGTACGCAGACTCCTGAGATGGAGCCACGTGCTCTGATCGGAGATGGTGTCGTCGGCTGGCACTACGCGGCTGCTCCTGGCACCGAGCCGTGTTTGGTTCAAGTGATCGGGGACGAGAACGCATGGACCTCTGCAGTGTGTGATGAACTTACTGGCATCCTGATGTCGCTGACCGTGCTTTCGGGGCCCTTTAGCTTGCCATTGCCAATGCAGCTAGCGCAGCATGAGCTTAAATCACTAAAGCCATTTCTGGACCACTACCGTGACGGTGTACGTCGGTCGATGCAGAGCAACGAGCTCGAAGGTATTTGGCTTTCCAACTTAGATCAATTCGAATAACAGATAGGAATAGGCGAAGACATGAAACATCAAGTCATTGGAAAGCTAGTCGGCAACACGGGTGATCCGCGAAAGATCATGATGGTGATGAACTCGTCCATGGCAGGCCGTCGTGGTGAGTTTGTTCGTATCGCTCATCAGGAATTGGAGGACGAACCGACGTGCGATGTACTCGGACGCATCGTCAGCATCACACGAGCGAATGCTTTGTTCGACTCCGGCATGGGTAACTCTGTAACCGATCTGGAGCTTATGCCCGGCGCTCGCATGACTGGCGAAACGATCATCGGCAAAATCGAATTGATCGGATTTAACGATCCCAAGACTGGCCAGATTCGCATCCCAAGGCGACCGCTCGATCCCGGGGCCAAGGTTCAGACGGTTGACTTTCACTTCTTGTGTCGCTTCTACGATTTTGACGAGCAAACCGGTTTACATATCGGAAATCTGGTCGGCTACGATCGAGGCGAGAATGTCGTTCCAGTCTATCTCGACGTGAATAGGCTAGCGACAGAGCATCTTGCGGTACTTGCTATGACGGGCGCTGGTAAGTCCTATACAGTCGGCCGAATCCTTGAACGATTAGTTGCGGTAAACAACGGAACGGTTGTGGTCTTTGATCCGCACGGGGAGTACGGTCGAGCGTTGCAAGGTGGCAACATCCAATTCAATACAAAACTCGACAGTATCGAAGATCCTCGGGATCAACGTATGATTCCCGAAATACAGCGGATGCTAGAGAGGTTGCGCGAAGTCCAGGCCGGCATCGTTGCGTACACCCCTCAAATCGCCAGCTTTCGCCACAAGTACGCTGGTGTCAACAAAGAGCTCGCACTACAGTTCGATCACTTCGAGATGGACGACATCAGCGAGATTCTACCAGGCCTAACCGAACCTCAGCAGCGAGTTCTCGATGTCGCGATTCGGTACTGGCGACTAACTGAAAGAAGTGAGCCACGCGATATCAATCGTCTTAGGAATCTGCTAGGCGATGGGCTCGACGAATTGAAGGAATGGGATCAGCTAAGCCAAGCAGAAGCGGCCGCACTCAACGGCCGAAGCGCCGCCGTGGCTAGTCTCAAGCTGGCTCGTGTGCTTTCAGAAGCTCAGTCTTTCTATTCAGCAGCACTATCGGCTCCGACGGATATCTACGAGATGGTTGGACGCCCCTCAGATAAAAAGGGACGACTTGTTATCGTCGATTTACAGGGGTTGAGCGATACGGCAAAACAGATCATTACCGCGCTGGTGTCAAGCGAGATCCTTCAGGCCGCGACGAGCAAGACTGACCCAACTCGACCAACGGTCTTGGTATTCGAAGAAGGTCATAACTTCGCACCTGCAGGCGGTGCTGCAGTGAGCCATAGGATTATCAAGAAGATCGCAAGCGAAGGTCGAAAGTTTGGAGTCGGCTTCGCAATCATAAGTCAGCGTCCTTCGAAACTCGATCCAGACGTTACGTCGCAGTGTAATACGCTGATCGCGATGCGACTCAAGAATCCCGACGACCAACGGTTTATTGCCAAGACCTCGGATATGGTCAGTCAAGCTGACCTTGAGGAATTGCCAAGTTTGTCGACTGGCGAAGCATTGATTTTTGGGCGATCGATCGCGGCACCACTACTCGTCAAGATTGGTCAGAAGGCACTGCAGCACGGCGGTGAGTCGCCCAACGTAATCAAGGTCTGGGGGCGCTTCGGTGATTGACGGTTCGCTGCAAGCACTCGATTCCGAAGAGCAAATGCTGGAGTTGGCAACGAGCCTACTGCCAGCTTGGTCTAGCATTGGCTTTCGCGACTTCGGCTGTACGATTCACAGCATAGGTTGTAGCTACTTTAACGCCCTTGGAGAGCGACTAGGCTACCAGGCGATTTCAGAGCTACCGATCGAACAGCGCGGCGACTACGCATTCGTAGGTAGCGATGTGAGGTGTGACTCGGCATGGTTCACCAAGCAGAACTTTACGCTGACGGCACTAGTCGAGTTCGAGCGTTATGCGGGAGCGACTGATATGGATGACTTGATTTCCAAGGTGCAGAACCTTGCCCTTGCGTCTCATAGAAGTGCTTCACCGCCTGTGATCTCGATACTCGCTTATTGGACGAAGAATAGTCAATTGCTTCCAGATCACGATCATCTTCGGTCAATTTTTAGGTCCGGTTTTGAAACTCCCGAGCGACAACGAGTTCCGGGTGTTCGCAATGGTAGTTTGCGTATTTATCAATTGGTGCATGAAGCAGTCGAGCATTCCGATCGATGGCGACTCTGGAGAGTCAAGGAGCGAACCACAACATGAGCGTAAGTAAACGATTCTTTATTCCGAGGGAAGATCGCAAGCTCGGCAATCGGTACGAGTTGCTAGAGCCACTTGGTGATGGATCTCATGGTACTGTTTGGCGTGCGATGCGTGCTGAAGACAGCAAGATCGTAGCCGTCAAAATCCCACGTGCTCAAGGGGAGAGTACGGAGTATCTTGAAGAAGGCACCCCGTTGATCGGCCAGCCTGCACATCCAAACGTAGTTGCAATTTATTGGATGGACTGGGTACCACCGACGCGAGAGTACTTCGCCATCGAGATGGAGTACTTTCCGAGCAGTACGCTGGCGGAATTGCTTGACTCAAGCAATGGCGGCTTTGTCAAGAGCTACGCAAAACTGCTCGGATTGTACGAGCAGGTGTTGGCAGGTGTTGCCTACCTTCACGAAATTGGCATGTGCCACGGAGACATTAAGCCTCACAACATTCTTGTATCCGGAGACGCCGCCAAGATCACAGATTTCGGCAGCAGTGTTTGGCCAGAGGATATGTACGCTCGCACAAGAGAGAACGGCGGAACGATTCTCTATTCCGCGCCGGAATTGGCCTCCACCTTGCGACGCGGACGATCGATGCAAGAACTGTTCCTCGGCGATATCTATAGCCTCGGAGTACTGTTGTATCACACTGTTACGGGCGATCTTCCGCATGATACGTTGAATCAGGTCGTGAGCCATGCACCATTCCGAAGGCCCAGGGAGCTGAACTCGTCGGTCTGTCCAGCGGTCGAAGAAGTTATTCTTCGCTGTATGTCGCAGAAACCTGAAGAGCGGTATCAGACAATTTCGGAGTTGATGGAGGCCGCGAGCAGAGCTCGCAAAGCACAGATTGACTATGTGCCAGAAAAACTTATCTCGCGTCCTAGGGAGAGAACGTTGGACTGGTCAACTGACGTGGTCGAGTATCTTCAACAGTCGGATTACGCTCGAGCGGAGGCGATAGCGAGAGAAGAGTTCGAGGCAACAGGCAATCCGCACGCACTACTGATCATGGTCAACGCATCGCTTAGAGCAAAACGCTACTTTGAAGCCTTAGATGTGCTTGACAAGAATAAGACTATTGTCGAAAGCGAGTCAAAGGTACAGTCAGATCTCCAGTTTGCACTGCTGAAGGCGTTATTAGAGACTCGTGGAATAGCTCGAGCTGAGAAGCTGCTGACAAACTTGATGGCGAAGTTCGGCGAAACGCCGGATCTGCTCTTCAAGCAAGCGTCTATTTTGGGGGCTCAAGCAAAATACGATGAAGCCTGCACAATCTTACTTCGCCTGAATCGCGATTTCCCAAATCGCCCTGAGTTGCTGAAGCGTATCGTCACCGCGTACGAGCAACTCCGCGATGTACAACGAGCCTCAGCATTCCTTAAGGCCTATGAACGCCAAGTGCCAGCAGACCCATGGGCAGTCGCAACGCGTGAACGATATGCGTTGATTGGTGTACAGTAGCTGATCAAATCATTCATCTGATGCATTAGACGATTTGGGTTGGCACTTCGGCCCGTGAGGTTGCGCCTTCGCTTGGTCTCTGCTTGCAACGTCCCCTGTCTGGGAAGTGTTGCTAGCTCGCTCAAAGTATGGGCCAATGGAACGCACCGTAATTGTTTTACCGTTTTCGAGTGCCTTGTAAGACTCCCCGATTGCTAAGCCTCCACCGGTTAACATTCGTTCAATCATTCTTGTCCTCCATGACTAATTCTCATTTGTTGATTTGGTTGGGCGTTGGATGATTGGCAGTCGGCGTACCGACGGTTTTTCGGATCGAGAAATCGATACGGCTACTATTTCGGTTTGCCTAAGGGTCTCAAAGGTATAGGAGAAACTGGAGCCTAGCATATCAGCGGCGATTGCCGCAGCATCAAATACTGGATGATCGCGGAGTTCTTTTTCGAATGCGGCGGGATTCTGGCAGTGAGCAAAGGCGTTCGGTAGCTTCTTCATTCCCTCAGAATTTGTACTGTCTATTGCAAGAAAACCAATAGTTTCCATGTTGTTTGCGTTGCCATCTGAGGCATATCTAATCGGGAGTACTAGGGCCGACAAGTATCGATCCTGCCAGTCTTGTCTCGTACATTGATACTGATTCTTTGCAGCCGTTAAGTCAGGACACGAAAAGCATCGCAAAGGTTGCCAATTCGTCTTCCCATCGCTGATTCCGTAGATACTTGCCCATGTCGAGCATGCACCAGCCTTGTGCTGGTCGACTTCTTCATCGCTATCAATTGAGCCCCGCGCACCGGCATTAGAACTACGCGAGTAAGTCGCAATCACGTCGTTCGCTCTGCCCTCTGCCGCTGGATAGACTAGCTTGATACAGACGTGTATCTCTTTTGCACTGTCTTCGAGAATCGACGCTACTAGATGCCTCGTCTCATCGCAGTACTGCTGAGCAATGGCTTGCAAATGTTCAAGTCCGGTATTATCGCCGTGAACAGCACGAATCGAAATAGCCGACATCCGACGCGCAAGATGAGTAAGCTGGTGAAGATGGGTGATCGGGCCGCCGATCGCTCGCGCACGTATTTGGCGCAGCTTTTCTCGCCCCCACGAGAATCTTCTGGCTAGATTCAGAATTTTTTGATGATACTTCCATGCCTGCCAAAGCGCGGTTGCAGTAGCAGCAATTCCACTACCCCAACCTACGATTGATGCAGCATTCGCCTCCACTTGCTCTTCCAAATCCAACCTCCATGAATTGTTCGTTAACCCTACCAACACCTCGATTCTAACGCTAAATCTCGCTGCGACAAGCAGATCGTGTATTGGCTAAATGATCGAGGGCAAGCCAGTGATGAGCCCCTTTTTGATGGTATTCGCGAAATCCGAGGATTTTTTGACTTAGTCGACCTTTGTAGCTGGCCGGCAGACGAATCTATTCTCCGAGTTAGGGTAATGCTATCACAAAGTTTTCTTATTCCAAATTTCTCAACATTCAAGTGACCAAACGTGTCAAAAGCTTGTGAATGATAGCTCTCGCGATTGGCGGTGGCTGAGTCGGGATGGAGCAGGGCAAACGCATACTAAGTTGCAGGCAGGCCAAGGAGTTGCGTCAGGTATG
>CAYMXM010000013.1:0-7690 GCA_964394065.1 uncultured Pirellula sp.
CTGAGCGAATTGACATTGAGCAAGTTTGTGCAGGAGCGTCGCATTGCCTTCCCCCGTTTTTTTTCGTGCTCCTGCTCGAACCTCAAGTATCGCTGCGCCGAGTACGAATAGGCGGGGCGGAGCCGCCAACTTGGCCAATGTTACTAGCACTTCAACCCCTCACCCCCAGCCCCTCTCCCCTAAAAGGGGCGAGGGGAGCAGAACTCTAAAAGCGCGGTGCGTGCTAGGGCGCCAAAGCGGTGTCCGACGGGGACGAGCCCCGGTCGGACAAATCCGGTGTGTTACGTGGCCCGGGCGTCTCGCCTGGAGTTGCAAGAGCTTCTCCGGGCGAGACGCCCAGGCCACGCCCCAATTAGGAAGCCACGGTCTAATCGATCATGCCTCGTTTGTAGGCGTCGGAGACGGCTTCTTCGAGGCCGATCGTCCATTTGCGGCCGTCGGTTTCTACCTCCATGTAGTTGGCTCCGACCGAGACAACCTTGCCTTTCACATCTCCAAGGACCATCTCGGCCCCTTCACGAAGCTTGTGCAATTTCCCCTCGGTTAAGGAAAAAATCCAAGCTTCTGGACCAACCCCGTCTGTGACGAGGCCGGTCAGTTTCGCTTGCGAAGCAACGTCGAATTTGGGTGGCTCCACCCGCGGTGGAGGTGGTGGTTTGACTTGAATCGTGAGCAGCTGCGTTGCCGACTTCGAAGGCAATCCAGAATCAGTCGCCTTCACCGTGACCTTGTACTCCCCTAGATCCTTGCCCGTCCATCGGAGCTTCCCGGTGCTGGCGTCGATGGAGAAGCCTTCCGGCTTCTCCCCCTCTACGGCGTAGGTCAGCTTTTGCTTGGGGTCGGGATCTTTAGCGGTGACGGTGTAATCGACTGCGATCCCTTGCACAGCATCGACCTGCTTGGTCGGTGACATTTCAGGAGGTTGGTTGGCCGGGCCGAATAGGTTCCGATGGACGATCGACTTTTCGTACTCCTCGAGTGATTTAGGTACCAAAGCCGGATCGCTCGGCAACGGAACTTGAACATCCCTCGCGGTAGGGATCCCGAGGAACTCGGTCGTGATCGACACCACCATCGCATCGGGATCTGCGTTTGCATCGCGAGACGAAACAGGTCGCATTTCCAATTGCGTGATTCGATGCAAGAAAGGCTTGCTATAGAACTCGTGCAAAAGCTTGGTTGCTGTCTGCAATGTTCCAGCCCCGGTCACCTTGAACTTGTGAATGTGGAAACCATCTTTTCCTACCGAGCTAGGCAAATTTTGGTACTGGGGTTCTCGCAGATTGGACTTCGTCGCCAGTTCGATCAGCCATCGCTCGTACTCGGCGCGCGCATTCTCCTCACGCTTGGATGCCGATCGCGGGGTCGCTTTCGCAATCTTTTGAGACGCAAGAGTCCCTTGTTGAATCGCGAGCTTCTGATCGCTCAGATTCTTCTGAAGTTTTTCCACCTCGTTTCGTTTCGTTTCGATCCCCGCTTGAATGCTAGACCAGAAGGCATTGCCGATGAATAGGAGGATCAGACCACCGACGATACCGGCGAGAATTTTTTCGCGTTGATTCATGATTGGGGGGACTCCTGTTGGGCGGGAGTGGTTGCGGGTGTTTCGGTGGGGGCTGGAGCTGGAGCGGTAGCTGGAGTTTCAGCAGTAGCTGGAGGCGTGGTGGGAACTTCGGTAGGTGGTGCTTCGGAAGGGGTCTGCGGCGTGGGTGGGGTGGGCCATTTGCGAGGGTCTTCTACTTTGTTTCCTTGAATGCGAACGGTCAGGTCAGCTGCCAATGGGTATCCAACGCGTTGCCCGTTACTCGGTTTAATGCTGGTCGTTTTGACCTCATGACTTTCGTCCCGAAGGGACTCTTGAAGGGCCGACGCACTTTCTGCTTTGGTCGTGACGAAGCTCGTTCCGATGGTCGCTTCCCCACCGCGGCTTTCGAGAGCGAAGGTTGCAGCTCCGAAGATCGCTTCGTCGGCGGAGATCGCCTTCTCGGAGAGATAGTCGAGTTCATCGAGCCATTGGTAGTTTCCTGCGAGAAAGGTCTCGATTTTCTTCCACTCCAGACTTTTCTCATCGGCCCGTTTGACGAGATCGTTGTTCGCATTGATCGCGCTGGTCAGCTCCGCTTTTTCCGCGTTGAGTTCCGCATGGGTCGAGAAATAACTGAACGCCAAGTACCCGAGGAGGAGGGCGGCGATGGCACCTGCGATCGCATATTGCCTGACCGGTGTCTGCTTCACTTCTCGCTTGCGTGGGTGGGCAAAGTCGATCAAGTTCTCGTGGTAGTGGGGGGCCAACAGGCCACCGATCGCTGCCGCGTATTTGCCTGGCTTCTCTCCCGCGTCTCCCCGGACTTTGGTGCTCGAATCGACGAGATCGAGCGGGTTCAAGGATTCGACCGGGAGTCCAACGGTTTCCGCAAGCTCAGGGAGTACGTCGGCGTATTCGGTTTCGCTGCCCCAGAGGAGGATGCGCGTCGGAGAGAGATGATTGTTTTGCGAGATCGCCGAGAGGAGGGTTCGCTTGATCTCTCCTCCGAGGGTCTTCCAGCGAGACTCGGGGGGCAAGCTGGAATCGAAGCGAATGGTTCGCATGAAGACAACATGCTTTCCATCGACGATCGCCATGTCAGCCTCTTCCGATAACAGATCGATGAAGAGGGAGCACTGGTCCTTCAGCTCAGGTTTCTTCAACAAGGCGACGGCGCTGGCGACCATCGGGCGAAGAACGATTTGGTTCAGCTTCAATCCCATCGACTCGACCAGTTTGTGAACTCGGTCGATTCGAGCTGGATTGATCGAGGAGGCGAGGACCTCGGTCATCCCCTCCGGAGTGGTTCCCAAGGTGATAAAGTCGATAGGCCAATGATCGCCGATGGTTGCGAAATGTCGCTGCGCCGCGAAGCGAACCATATCGGGGAGCTCGTTCTTGTCCGCCGTCGGGACCTGAATCGTTCGAAGCTCGACGCTCCCTCGAGGAATCGTCACGATGGCGTTCCCAGCCCGCACGTTCCCCACCTTGAGCAACTCTCGCAAGGCACTGGTTGTTTTGGGATTGTCGAGGAAATCCTCGTTGAGGGGGATCTCCAGCGTCGTCGAGAGGAGCTGCTCGACCGAGACGCCGGTCAATCCGCTGTTCCCGACCACGACCCGCAGTTCGCGTCGATCGCAATCAATACAAATCGTTTTTGACATCGGTTATTGGTGGGTAGGGGGGAAGTCTGTTGTCTTAGGGGTAAGGTTTATATCGTGGCCCGGGCGTCTCGCCCGAAGGGGCGAGGGAACATGGGCGAGACGCCCATGCCACATCATAACCCGAAGCGTTAGCGAGGGACTGCGTCGCGAGTGAACGTGGCCCTTCTGGGAAATGTTCTGCGCCGGATGGCACGTCCCCGCAGCACGAAGGGCGTGCTGTGAGGCCTTGCATTGTGCCAGCGCTGTCCCTCGCTAACGCTTCGGGTTGTGATTGTTGGTTCCTCGCTTGCGCTTCGGGTTAGTGGTTGGTTAAATGTTTATTGTGTTATCACCCCTTCGGATCGAAGTCCTAGGGTGTATTGGCTGAAGGCGCGTCCGAGGTGATCCAGTTTGCGGTAAAGCAATACGAGGGGAACCTGGGCGGAAGCGTCGACGACGGCTTCGATCCGTGAGAACCGAGCTGACTTTTCGTAGTAGCCGACACTTTGTATCCGCATGCAATCCCCCCCCGTCGTGATCAGCGGGGAAATCATCTTCAGTTGGTCCAACGTCAAGATCCCTTCGAGGAGGGGCCAGGCTTCCGATTGATAGAGTTCGTTGCTAGAGGCTTGCGTTCGCGCCTCGAGCAACGCTTCCAGGATCTCTTCGGTCATGCCCGGCAACCCTCGGAGAATCTCGCGAGGTGCTTCATTTATATTAATTCGTCCAGGCAAAACTGTCGCATCTACCGAGGTGAGATTGTCCATAATCGTTGGTAAATACAAGAGAAGCGTCTCAGGTGAATCGGTGATCGGTGAACGATAGGTCACCGCCTGCCCGTTGGATTGTGCGGTGAACGTAGCACCGACCAGCTCTAGAACATTCTTGAATCGCCCCGTCGGAGCGGTCGTGGTATCGATGTTGAGCCCGTCGAAGACATCGGCAGTCCACGCGATCGGGGCAGCCGCAGCTCCGGCACCTGCTGCAGCACCAGCAGCAGCACCAGCAGCCGCCGCCTGCTGGCGAGGATCTCCACCACGCCCCCCGGCTCCGCCGCGTCCTCCATCTCCACCGCGACCGCCGTCTCCGCCGCGACCTCCACCGCTATCACCCCCTCGGCCCCCCCCCTGCTGACCGCCTGCCCCTCCGGGGCCTCGTCCACCACCTCCTTGTTGGCCACCGGCCCCTCCGGAGCCACGTCCACCGCCGCCGCTCCCCCCTCTTCCCCCTTGCTGAAGAAAGGACGTTACGAGGAGCGGTTGGTTGAGGAGTAGGGGAATGGTTTGCGAGTCGACTAGGAAGAGGTCGGACGCTCTTCTATCCAATCCACTGTTCCCGTTAAAGCCGGGACCACCTTGACCACGTCCTGGTCCCCCTCCGCCACCTCCTGGTCCGCCACCTTGACCACCTCCGCCGCCTCCTTGACCACCTCCGGGACCACCTCCACCGCCGCCTTGACCTCCTCCGCTACCCTGACCTCCTTGACCGCCGGCGTTCCCTCCCTGGCCACCCTGCTGTTGCCCTTGCATGTAACGATAGGCGATGATGAAGGTTGTAAGATCGTCATCAAGGACCGACTCTAGTTCCGTTTGGAGTGTCTCGATATCGGAGTTGTTGATGTTGATCCGAGGCGTTCCGTCGGCGCGCTTGTTCGCTTCCTTGGAGTAGAGGGTCAAATAAGCGGCCCAGCCCAATTCGGGGACTTCAGATCCCGAATCGACAGTGCTGGTAGGCATTCCGGTGGACGAAGTGATCCCCAATTCGGACATCGCGTTTTGTTCGGGAGGGTCGAGAACCCCGTTCCGGTTCTGATCCAAACCGAAGAGGAGATCGGGGGTCACCCCGCGGACTAGCAACAACTGTTCGATCGATTGAAGAGGGCCGTTGACCGGCTCGTAGGGAGTCAAAAGGGTGGTGTAGTAGTCTCGTTCCGCCCCGTACTCTCTCGGCTCGTCGTCTTCATCGATGAAATCGAGGATCGCATCGGCAACGTCTTCGGTCATCCCCGGCAACCCCATCAACAAGGCGCGTCCTACCCCACCTACGGCACCACTCGTCGAGGAGTCCCCCGACATCGCCCCCCCGCTGGAAGACCCACTACCCGAAAAACCTCCGCCGGAAAAGCTGCCACCCATCGAACCTCCGGTCCCTTGCCCACCGGTCGAGGAACCACCCGAGCCCGTGCTTCCGGTACCCCCAAATCCGCCAGCACTCCCGGCACTCCCCGTTCCGCTTCCACCTGTTCCACCCCCACCAGAACCACCCATTCCTCCAGCTCCGCCCCCAGAAGCTCCGAAAGAGGAACCGAGTCCCATGCTGGATAGCGCCGAGGAGACCGCTTGCTGTCCCATGGCGTCCATCGAGAACTGGCTATCGAGGATTGGAAGAACATTGAGGTTCAATCGAGCCGATTCGTTTTGAAGCCCAAAGCGAACCCCCGAGTAACTCCCATACTCATCCAGGTCGGGAGCGACCAAGGAGTAATTGCAAAAGTTCATATCTCCGCGACCTTGAAAGACAGGGATCGCCTGGAAGTAATCCGGGTTGTGATAGGTTCCTCCCCCTTCCAAACGCTGGTTTCGGGAATAGGAAAGGAACAAGCGCGCGGAATCGATCCCCGAGTCGGCAGCATAGCGAGCTTGAATGGCCTCTCCCGCAAGAACCGACTCCTCGTTCCCCGTCACCATCGAGCGCGTGTAAGCGAGCGCGCTGAGGGAGATCGCTGAGACGACTAGCAAGACAAGGAGGAGGACGATCCCTCGACGCTCGCACAATTTCGGTTTGAGGTTCTTCGCTCGAAGCGATTTGTTCTTTCGGGAGGATTTTTGGCTCATAGTTATTTCCTTGGGAACTGTCCCGAAATAATTTCCGTGTTTTTAAGTCTCGGCGCGCCGCGCTTTAGAACTCTGCTCCCCTCGCCCCTCTTCGGGGAGAGGGGCCGGGGGTGAGGGGTAGAAGTGTTAGGAACAATAGCCGAGTTTAAGCTGCCAACTACACTCCCGGTGTGTTCCATGGCCGCTTTGGGTGCGAAAGGTAATTGCAATAGAAACGAGGATTGACTCGCCAACTCGATCTGCACTGGAAGCAGCGGCCACTTCACACACCCTACGTCTACGCCACCCCGACTCCAGAGACTTGTCTGAAGAGGAGGACGGTCACTAGCGACGCAGTCCCTCGCTAACGCTTCGGGTTGTGATGGGGATCGCTCTTGCTCGTTCTTCATATGTCACTTTCCTTAAAAACCTAAGGAACTCGTACCGTCGGTGGTGGCGGGTTGGGACTGGAGGTGGGCTCCTGGGATGATCGTATTGATGGAGTAGAGATCGATTCCATATTCGCTCATGACATCTTGAGTCAGGGAGGAAATGCTCGCTCCTGGTTCCATCCGATTGGTCAAAAACTTGCTCTCTCGCTGCAACGCGATCGTTACCTTGATGACCTTCGGAAGCCCTTGCACACTGCTATCCCATTGCATCTGCCATAAGGCCCCATCGAAGTATTGAAACTCAATGGCGACCACTTCGGGTGAGACCAACTCTCCTGTCCTTGCTAGCGAGTCGGTCGTCCCCTGCTGGTAGGCGTACTGAGTAATCGTTCGATCGAGCGCTCGTCGGATCAACCCACCACCTTCGACAAGGCTGACGTCGGTTCCTCCTCCGATTCGAGGGTAGCCGGCCAATGGGTCTTCGATTCCCGATCCATTCGGGGCCTGAACGTAGTACCCCACAGTCTTCAAGTCGCTCGGCATGTCTCCGAGAGATCCGCTCGCGGGATCTTGCTGCATGGGATAATACTCGTCGGGGCGAGGAAGGCGGCTGATGTCGATTTCGATGGAGGTTTCCGAGCCGTAGATCCCCGGGGGTAAGCCTGCGGTGGTGAGTCCTGCATCCGAAGTCATCACGGAACTGGTTGAGGTGTCAGTGGACGTCGACGTGTCGGTCCCCATCCCCACAGAGGTGCTGGCCGAGTCGCTACTGGTAGAAGAACTGCTTCCCGTGCCTCCGCCGAGGATTTGACTCAATCCACTCGCATCGAACTTTTGGTACCGAACGGTCGCTCGAATGTCGTCGGTGATCATGGTCAAGATCGAACGGGCTAACTTGGCTTGCTCTACCTTGTCCCTGCCGGAGGACTGATTGAAGAGATAGATCTGCAACAACATCCCCACCAATCCCGCAACGACGACCGTCAAGCCGAGCGCGAGGATCAGCTCGAGCAACGTGAACCCACCCGCGGAGCGGCTTGGATATCCGCTCCCCTCGCCCCTTTTAGGGGAGAGGGGCTGGGGGTGGGGGGTAGAAGTGCTAGGAACAAGAGCCAAGTTTATCTCAAGCGCCAACTACACATCCGGTGTGTTCCGTGGTCGCTTTTGGGGCGAAGGTGGTTGCAATAGAAAGATACTCGGCATGCCCTCCGAGCCTAAGATAGAAACCGCGACCACTTCACACACCCTACGGTCTGAGCTGTTTTTGGCCGACGCGTAAGCGAGGCCCGAAAATCACAACCCGTGGCGTAAGCGAGG
>CAYMXM010000013.1:7700-26711 GCA_964394065.1 uncultured Pirellula sp.
CCCCGATCCGTTGGACCGACCCTCCCCGGAGGGGAGGGTTGTGGCGCATTTTTCCGCAGGAAAAATCAATAGTAGCGGTAGGGCGCGAGCCCTCCGGTGACGGTTTCGGTGAGGAACCACGCTACGATCGCTGAGATGTAAGCCGTCACCGGAGGGCTCGCGCCCTACCGCTACTATGCGCCGCCCCTTTGCGTCGGGATACGAATGACTCATTGCAATCCTCCTCCGGTTCCCGTCCCTGAGCTCATTCCGCCGCTGGAGGTTGCCCCCGAAGTCCCAGTCATCCCGGTTGCGTCTGTCTGTTCAGGAGGAGTATCGAGTCCCAACTGCGGATCGATCAACCAGCGCATCAGGAAGAAGACCTCGGGTTTCTCGTCGACTGCTTGCGGGTCATCCGAGACCGAAAGTCGGACTCCGATCATGTTCTCCCGTTCGGAGGTGGAGACCTCGATGCGATAGTACCATTCGCCAGGAACCGCCCCATATTCTTCTAGGGTCCAGTCGAGTGGCTCGAGCGGAATCGCTCCCGCTAACACCTCGGCCATCTTGGATTCGCAAAGGATATGGGCGTTGGCAAGTCGTTGCGAGTTGAGCGCGTTTCGGGTCGCAAGCTGGGACACTTGGGCCAACATCGCCGCCGCCATGGCTAGAATCGCCAATGCGATCACCACCTCCAACAAGGACAATCCCTTGCGTTGCGAACGTTTCTTAGGCGAGTGGCAGATGAATTCATACCGATTCTTTACACGCGTTGTCTCGCAATTGTTCTTCATGGGGAAGGAGCTCCCCCGGTGTCGGCCATGGTGACGGAACTCGGATCGACCGAGCTAGTTCGGTAAACGCTTACTCGACCGGTTACTCCTCGAAGGGAAATAACCATCCGTCTCCCATGTTCGTCGACCAAAACGATCTGGGCTGTCGTAGAGGTTCCATCTGGGTAAAGCAAAACAGGGTTGGAGGTGCCACTCCCAGCAACAGCCGCGGTAGCAGCCCCAACACCGGTCGTTGTCTCGATCGCTGCTGCATTTCTTGTGTCGACCAAGGTTTCGACGGCAAAGAATTGAACTCCGCTCTCCAGCTCTCTCTGGGTAGAACCCTGCTCCTCATCAGAGAAGCTACTAACCTCCGCTGCGGATTGCGTTTCTACAATGGAGCCGCTGACGGAGTCCTTAATCGTCGCTCCTGCCGACGCATCGACTTCGTCGTACGAATTGAGCCATGGCTCGATCGTGTACTGGGATCCGTCGAGCGTTGCGGTGAAGACTTGAGCCTGTCCCGTTCGCATCGCCCGAACGCGTGCTTCGGAGATATCCAAAGCGACGGTATCGGTAGAGTTTTTGATCCTGCGGCTTGAGATCATCGAGTCAAAGGAAGGGACTGCGATCCCTGCGACGGCCACGATGATCGCCAAGACGAGAAGAACCTCCACCATCGTCACCCCTAGGCGCCGCTTCGCGACGAGGGGTACTCGTAGACCGGGCGTCTCGCCCGGGGGAGCCTTCGCAACTCCGGGCGAGACGCCCGGGCCACGGATGGATGCTGGGTTGATGAGGTTGTTCGTCATGGCGATCTTGTCCCGTATTACAACCCCGACGCGTAAGCGAGGCCCGAAATCACAACCCGTGGCGTAAGCGAGGGATAGCACTGGAAACCAGGCATCCCACGCAAGGAATCGCAACACGCCCTTCGTGCCTCAGGGACGTGCCACCGGCGCCCCGAGATATAACCCGACTGGGGGCCACGTGCACTCGCGACGCTGTCCCTCGCTAACGCCACGGGTTGTGATGGGGGACGCTTCGCGTCCTCCCACTTACCACCGATGCGTCAAGCCATCCCGGGCCCCTCTCCCCGAACGGGGCGAGGGGAGCGATGAATGATCTTCACCTACGACGAAGTAATATCGTCGGCGGTGCCGGATTGGCCGTCAGGGCCCATGCTTCGAACTTCGAATTTGTTCCCTTCGACCTTGAGCTCGTAGGGGTTGTTCCATGGATCCAAAGGAACCGGTTGTTTGAGCTCTTGGACCCACATGCTCGGGTCGGGAATGTCGCTCGGTTGCTCATACAACGCATCGAGCGAGCTTGGCAAGGACCCGACGTTGATGCGATAGCTTTCCAAGGCCGACGAAATCATCTGGACTGTTGCCTTCCCTTGACGGATCTTCGCTGTATCGAAAGATCCCATCAAATTTCGGATGCCGAATCCGGCGATCACGACGATGATGGTCAATACCAACAAGACTTCGACCAGGGTAAACGCAGCCCGCTTCCGGCCTCGTAGGGGATGTCGACGTTTCATATTTGATTTCCTTTCTTGAACTGTTCTCGTTACGAGGGAGGGACCCACAGGTTCACCCATGGGCTGTTAGGTGGGTTAAACGGCGCTCGACATGTTGATGATCGGGAGGAGTAGGGCTAACACGACGAACATCACCAAGCTAGCTAGCACGAGTAGCATGACCGGTTCCAGGAGACTTACGACGGTCTCCAATCGACGAAACGTGGTCTTCTCCAAGTTATCCGCAATCGTCACCAATACATTGTCGAGGTTATTCGATTCTTCTGCAATGGATATCATCTCGACGACCGTCGTCGGGAAATGTCCTGACTTCTCCAATTGCTTTGCTAAACGCTCTCCAGCGGTGATCTCCTCACTCGCCTTTTGAATCGCTTCAGCCAAAATGATATTCCCGGCGGCATGCCTAGAAATCTCCAGGGACCGCAGGAGCGGGACCCCGTTCTTTAAGAGCGTTCCAAGGACTCGGCAGAAACGGGAGACCGCTAGATTTAGAAACACCGATCCGAGCAAAGGTGTCTTGATCTTTGCCAAGTCTGCGTTTCTTTTTCCCTCTTTTGTACCCAAATATTTCGAAATCCCCAATCCGATCAGAGCGAGCCCCCCGAGGATGACCCACCAGTAGCTCTGAACGAACCGGCTCATCGCCAGCAGCAGTTCGGTCGACTGAGGCAGCCCTCCTCGGCTTCGCATCTGCGCGAAGATCCGGTCGAACTGGGGGACGAAGAAAACCAAGAGGGCGGTCACGATCGCAAGCCCGACGAACATGACGAAGACTGGGTACGCGAGCGCTCCGGTCGTCTTTCCCTTCATTTCCTCCTGTTGTTCGATGAAGGAACCGACCCGCTCCAACGCATCCTCCAGGAATCCACCTTCGGATCCCGCGCGGACCATGTTGACACCCATGTCGTTGAATATCCTCGGAAAACGGGACATCGCATCCCCGAGCGCCTCTCCCTCTTCCACTCGCCCTTTGATTTCGACAAGAGCATTCCGCAGGGTCTTGTTCCCGCCGCTTTGACTCGAAAGAACGGCGATCGACCGAAGCATGGGAACGCCACTTCGAAGGAGGGAGGCGAGCTGTTCGTAGAACATCGCCATCGCCGCTCCACCAACTCGACGCGTCTTCTTGACCTGCGTCCCCTTGTTGAGGGTGATCGAGATGGGAAAGAGGGACTTGGCTCCCAATTGAGCAGCCGCGTCTCGTTGGTTATTTGCGGAAATCGTTCCAGCAATCGACTTTCCGCTCATGTCGCGTGCTACGTAGGCAAAATCTGGCATGGTCGATTACCCGAGGTGATCTCCCTTGGTCGCACGCATCACTTCGTCGATGCTCGTGTCCCCCTCCATCGCCTTTCGAAACGCGTCGTCTCGCAACGTCAACATCCCCGCTTCGATCGCGGCCTGCTTGATCTCGAACGAACTCTTCCGATCGTGGGCTAGCTGCCGGACTTTCTCGGTCGTCGCCAAAAGCTCGTAGATACCGAATCGCCCTGAGTAACCTAGACTGCGACAGGTGCGGCAACCGACCGGGCGATACAAAGGTCGCCCCTCCAATTTGTGCCAAGGGAAATCGCGTGGCATCTCTTCGGGCTTCGGTTCATAGGCTTGTTTACAATCTTTGCAAAGACGCCGAACAAGTCGCTGCGCCATGATTCCTTCCACTGTGCTCGCGACCAAGAACGGCTCGATCCCCATGTCGACGATCCGAGTGAACGCCCCCGCTGCATCGTTGGTGTGCAACGTACTGAAAACGGTGTGACCGGTGAGGGAGGCTTGAATCGCGTTCTCCGCCGTCTCCGCGTCCCGAATTTCCCCGACGAGGACGACGTCCGGGTCGTGACGGAGAATGCTTCGCAGGGAGGCTGCGAACGTGAGACCGATCTTCGGATGGACCTGGATCTGATTGATCCCATCGAGTTGATACTCGACCGGGTCTTCCGTCGTGATGATCTTGACCTCGGGAGACTGAATCTCCAGAAGGGAACTGTATAAGGTCGTCGTCTTGCCAGAACCTGTGGGACCGGTGACGAGAATGATCCCGTGGGGCAAACGAATCAACTCGCTGTAAAGATTGTAGGTTGCCTCTCCCATGCCAAGCATCCGAAGGTCCAACTTGAGGGATCCTTTATCAAGGATCCGCATGACCAAGCTCTCGCCGTGAATCATCGGGATTACCGAGAGCCGGATGTCGATCTCACGGCCATGAACTTTCAACTTGATTCGACCGTCTTGAGGAAGACGCTTTTCGGCGATGTTCAAGCGGGCCATGATCTTCAAGCGAGAAATGATCGCCGCTTGAAAGCGATTGATCTCCGGTGGGATAGGCTGGGTGTGCAAGATACCGTCGATTCGATACCGAACGACCAAGCCTCCCGCTTGGGATTCCATGTGCACGTCGCTAGCTCTTGAATCGATCGCTTCGATCAACAACTCGTTGACCAATCGAACGACCGAAGCCTCGGAGGCTTGTTCCCCCGCTTCGCTTCCGTCGCTTTCGATTTGTTCCAGCAGTTCGATGTCGTCATCTTCCGCTTTGGCCGCGAGAAGACCATCGATCGTTTCGCTACCGACCCCCAGGTGCTTTTTGACCAGCTTCGCTATCTCGGTTCGCTCAGCAACCAGAGGAACGACTTGCAATCCCGTTGCCGCAGCCGCCTCATCGATCGGATAGAGATCGAGAGGATTGTGGGTTGCAACGTAGAGTTGCCCACCCTCTTTCTTGATCGGAAAAAGGGCATGTCGGTAGATAAGCTTTTGGGGAAACGTGTTCAGGAGGGTGAGATCAAGGGAAGCTTCGCGCAGATCGATAAAGTCGAGACCAAATTCCTCGGCGATCGCCCGGAGCGCATCTTCCTCGCGCGCAAACCCTGCGGTGATGATGTTCTCTAAAACACCTCCACCACCGCTGGCCCCACTGCGCGATTGGGTCAATTGCTCCTGGGTAATCAACCCCCGGCGAAGGAGTAATTCACCTGCTTCTGTAATCATTACCTAGTTTCCAGACCTTCGAGTTGTTGGGCGAACGGTAGCAATAATTCCACCGGATCGGGGAGGGGAGCATGAAGTACAAGGTTTCCAACCGCACGCCTCTTTTCGTACTCGAGATTCGAGTAAGAGTACCGCTGCGCTGAGTACGAGGATTGCATTTTTGTATCCACTTAGGAACTGTCTCGAAATAACTTCCGTGTTTTTAATCTTGGCATGCGTCGCGCTTGGGATATCTGCTCCCCTCGCCCCGCTTCGGGGAGAGGGGAGCCGAAATCTTAAGTGCGCCGCGATCTCTAGCCCGTTCAAATCGGGAAGTTACTTCGGGACAATTCCTTATGTTTATGTTTCTAGCACTTCTGCCCCTCTGCGATCACCTTATCTACGATTGGAGGTGTTTCCACCTTGGTTTCCTCGGTTCCCGCCCTGGAAGTTTCCTCGGTTCCCGGTCCCTTGAAAGTTCCCTCGGTTCCCAGTCCCCTGGAATCCACCAGGTTGCCCACCTTGGTTACCACCCCGGAATCCTCCGGGCTGGCCACTTCCGAATTGCCCCCCGCCAAATGGGAAGCCGCCCCCCGTCCCCCGTTGGAAGGAGCCAGGGTTGAAGGGGGAAGTGCTGTTGCCAGAGCGTTGTTGGCTGGTGGGTTGGTTGGAGGTGGGAGTAGCGGTGGTCGTTCTGACACCGAACACGGAACTTAATGTACTCTGAATGATCGCGGGATTCACATCTCCATCGAGTGGAATTGTGATAATTGTTTGCTCGTCTTCTGCTGCCCTCTCATCCATCATCTCGACGAGCGCCCTGACTTGTTCATAGAGATAGTTGGGGCCGACGACGATCAAAGCATTGTTTTTCGCGTCGGCAGTGATGGTCATCGTCTGCTCTTTGAGCTGGGTTTGCCCCCCGGCGGCACCACCACCCCGGCGTCCACCACCACCTCCTCCAGCTGCAGATCGCAACATGTTGACGAAGTCCTGCGGAGAAGGTTGCTGCCCGCCACCGCCACCTCCGCCGCCGCCCCCGCCACTCGATTGCTGGGTGGCAATGTTGGTCGCGAAGGTTTGCTTCACGAGGGGTTCCACCTCGGCAACATCCCTGTTTTCCAGATAAATAATCTGAACCTTGCCTCGGGTCAAAATATCGACACTGCTTTCCGGGACGTCGATCCTATCGAGGATATCTTCGACGAAGAAAGCATCGATGGGGTTTGCTTGAATCCAAACCGCATTGAGGCGAGGATCGGGGGTGATCGTCACGTTCCCCACCGTAGAGGCTCCTGATACAGCATCGCTCGAAGAACCACCTCCGCCTCCTCCGAAGAGGCTTCCGAAGAGTCCACCTCCCCCGAGCATGTTCGAAGCGACGTCTCCGAGGAGGCTTCCTCCCCCGCTCGCTTGCTCACCGGCGATAATGGTCTTGACCAACTCCGCCGCCTCGCTCGCCCGAATGTGGACCAAGAACCGGATCGTCGGTTCGGAGGGAGCAGTCTCCATCTGATCTTTGGCCATCCGCATCAGGCGATCGAACTCGTTCATCGCCTCGGGATCATCGCTCGCTACGATCAACCCCGTGGGGCCTTGGATGATTTTTACCTCACCAGATCCTACTTGGATGACCTCTCCGTCGCTCGAGCTAGCGTCTGCGTTACTGGTCACTTGGACACTCGAAGCGGTTTCCGCTGAGTTCGGTGCCGAATTCGGATCGTCCCCACCCTCGGCTGCGGCAGGCTCTTGAAACGAGGCTACCAGTACGCCGGAGTTTTGCGGCTCAAGTTGAGCGCTTGGGTTCTTTTCAGTCGCAGGGGGAGGAGGAGGGGCTGGCTTAGGAGCCTCGCCGTTGACCGTGTCGCTTCCCTTTTCCGTCGCTGACTTAGGAAGGGAGATCTTGATGCGAGATCGACTGGCTCGGTTGAGGATCTCGAGCGTTTCCAACAATCGCTCAGCGGAGCGGCCTCGAACGGGAATCGTTCTGATGCCGTCGTCCAAGCCCTCCACTTGAGAGCCGTCCTCAATCTTGGTGATGAGCATGCGGATCTGCTCGACCTCTTGCTTGGTCCCTTTGACCAACAGACGGCGTCCTGCGGCGTCTCCGTAGAATATCGGGCCTTTTGGGGCCGTAGTGTCCCGGCTGGACGTGGTCGTTGGGGACTTCCCGTAGAATTTCTCAAGGGTCAATACCACTGCATTCGTATCAATGTTTCCCAGAGGAATGATGTCGAAATCGCTCGATTGTCCCGCCAATTCCTTAATGGTTTCCTTAATGATCTCGTGATCGCTAGGAACAGCGCGCACAATGATATTATTCGTCCTTGAATCAAGTTCCATATTGATATTTGGCTGACCGGCGAAGAGAGTCTGGAGAACCCCTAGGGTCGTGGTGGGATCGGAACCGAACAGAAGGTGGCTCCTTACGGAGGGCTTCTCAACCGCCCCCATTTTCGTCGCCGATTCCGCCGGCTTCACATCGATCTTCTTCGCGATGTCTCGCAGCGTCTGGCGCTTGGCGACCGAGCCGGTCGCGAAGATCGTATTGCCAAAAGTATCGGTCGAGATGCTGATATCTTCCGCTCGAAACTCATTGTCTCGAATCCCGAGCAATCCGCGCGCGATCCCGAGAACCTCTTCCGCACTCACAAACTCCAACGAGATCGAGTCGATCGTGGAGGAACGAGACTCGTTGGGGTTCTCCGCTCGCTCGATGGTATCTCGGATGATTCGAAGATTGCCTCCCATCTCCGTAACAAGAAGTTGCCCCGAAGAGGTCAACGGTACGATCGAGCCTTGCGGGCCGATGAGCATTCGAATCTCGCGTTCGACATCCTCGACACTGGTTCGTTGAAGAGTAAAAACGGTTTTGAGGATCTCATACTCTCCGCGTTTCTCCAATTTCTCCGGCGGCACAAGCTCGGCGATCTCTCGCAGATAGGAACGCATCGCCTCGGGGGAATCCGCACTCCCCAGGTCGATCGCCTGGAGGATTCGGTGCTTCTTGACCAGCGTGAACCCTTTGCTCATCAGCGAAAAATTCATCAAGTCGAGCGCTTCCTCGACCGTGTAGCGACGGTAGGGGTCTCGATTGCTGAAGGTCCCGGTTGGAAAAGTATCCAGATGGAGATTCAGCTCAGCTTCCTTGGCGATCCATTTGAGAACCTCAGGCCAAGGGGCTCCGCTGAAATTCAAAAGGAGCCCATCCTCTGGCCCCGTCATAACAGGCCCCGATTTGTCTCCTTCGGGGGAGGGAGAGTTGGGTGGGGAGGATTCGACGACGCGATCCGAGGGACTCCCGGCTTCCCCCACCTCTTGCTCGACGGTCGCGTTGTCCAGCTGAACAGGGGCGGGGAGTGGTGCTCCCGCCAGTTCGGTCCATTTCCCCTTCTGCTCTTCCCCGAGGACCTCCGCTAGCCGCTGTTTGAGTTCACTCTCCCCTTTTTCTCGACCACGGCTTCGGATCAATGCCCCGCGACCTTGCAGGATGGTTTGGGCTTTGGCCAACTGATCTGGGGTGAGACCCAGCTTCGAAGCGAACTCGGGATCGAACAGAGCGATCGGCCCGAGCTCCTGGAGACGCCATTGCTCGGCTGTCCCCTTTTGTTTCTCATCAAGGAGGAGGTACCCCTCCTTTTCCACCGTCCGGACCGACTCCATTTGCTTGAAGGGGCGTTCTTCGGGAGGAAGCCCACGGAGCAAGGTCCCCAATTCCAGAGCACGTCCCTCGTAACGTTGGATCAACTCGGTCAGCTTGCTCACCTGCTCGTCGGAGAGCCCTAGCTCAGCGGCTCGGGAGGGCTCGGTGATCGTGGCGAGAACTCCCACGAACTCCGGATTCCCCTCCGCCCTGAGAGCCCCCCCCGTCCAGAGAGCGGAGTGGCCAAGGGCAATCGCAGCAAAGACTGCCATCAGCTTTCGGCAAAGAAATGGGTTGTTTTTCATGGCCTGAATTCGACTAGGGAATAAGGAGTGCATGCATAGATAAATTCGTATTCGCCGAAGAGTATCCCGAAAACCTAGTATATTTCATCCCGTCCATTTCGAATTAAGCAAAACTAATCCGGATGGTAAAAAGGAGGAATTGGGGTGGCAATTCGGAACATCTGGCACACTCCAAACCCAGGAACCGGCAAAATGTTCCGGCGAAGGTGTTCGTTTGGCACGATTTCGATTGGAGGAAGGGGGCCGAAGAAGAGAGGATGAACCACGAATCGAACGAATCAGGGATGAGCGGTGAGACTTGAGACTCGAAGAAGAGGCCTTTTCCTCAATCTGGACCGTAGGTCAAGGCTGGGAAGCACCGGGTAGGGGCGTTAGAACTTAGGGCATTGGGGTTTGCCCTGGGCCTAGGTCCGAGACGCCCCTACCGGGGCTCAAAGCTTACTTCACCCCAGCAAGCTCGCGCCGAACTTTTCTCGGCATCCGTCGACGACCCGTTGAATCACCACGTCCGCTTGTTGACTGGTCAAGGTCTCGGTGGCGCTCTGCAATTGCAAACTGAAGAAGATCCGTTTCTTTCCTTCTCCGTCTTTCCTCGTGTCTCGATAGATTTCCTGAAACGCTACTCCCACACATAGCGGACCGGATGCTTCGCGAACCAACGTATAAAGATCTTGCCAGCGAAGGGACTCGTCGACGATGAAGTTCAGATCCCGGTCGATCACCGGGAATGGGACGATCGATTGAAGTTGCGGGACATCCTCGGCATAGGTGAGAAGCCTATCCAGGTCGAGTTCTGCCAGCGAGACAGCCCCATCTAGCTTGAGGGAATCGCTGATCGAACGAGCCAACATTCCTCCCCAAGCGATCGGATGCCCATCGACATTCCAGCGAATGGCGGAATCTTCCTGCAAATAGGGGAACGAGACGATTTCCTTGCAGATCCGTTCCTCCAGGAATTGGCCACCGCATACACGAGCCACGATTTCTTCCATCGCCCCGATCACTTCCCGAACATCCGGTCCTCCAAGAAGCCCGAGATGGAACTGTTCTTTCGGAAGCCCCGAACTGCTTGGTAAGTATACGTTCGATGTTTCGAACAATCGGACATTTCGATTCGATTGTTGTTGGTTGTGTAAGCGAGACGCGATCAAGCTCGGAGCGAGGGACCGACGCAATTGGCTCGCCCCCTCCAACAGAGGAACCAACGTCCCCATTGCAGGGGCATCGGTCCAAGGGGATATTGCAGACGCGGGGGACTTGCCGATCAAGCTCGGTGTCATCGTTTCATAGAAACCATATCCACAACTAACGTTGCGCACCGTCTGCATCATCACGTCCTTCGGACGCTTGAGACTTGCCACCATCGGAACGACCGCGTCTTCGGGAATCTTGTCATACCCGTAGATCCTCGCAATCTCTTCGATCAGATCGATTTCTCGCGTGAGATCCATTCGAAACGAAGGGGCTATAACCTTCGCGCTCTTCATGCGGTAAATTGCGCTCTGAATCGCACCAGGGACTTCTTTAACATTACATCCAAGCCGCTTAAGGATATCGAGGGATGTGTTCCAAGGGACTTCGATCCCGAGAACCTTGGTGATTCGTTCCTCTCGCAGTTCGATCTCCGGTGCATCATTGGGTAACTCTCCCGTATCGACGATTCCGGCTTGGAGTTCACCACCCGCTAGTTGCAGGATCAATTCAGAGCAGCGCCTCGAAGCCCAATCGAGCTGGGAGGGATCGATCTTGCGTTCGAATCGATGAGAGGCTGGAGAATGTAGTTTCAACTTTCTCGCGGTTCGTCGGATGGAGAGTGGTTGGAAGTCCGCCGCTTCTAGCAGCACATCGACGGTCGAGTCGGTGACTTCGCTATCGACGCCCCCCATCACACCCCCGAGCGCCACTCCTCGCTCGGCATCGGCGATGACGACGACGGAGGGATCGAGGAGGTAGGTCTTGTGATCGATCGCAACAAACTCTTCCTTCGGCTGCGCGGGACGAACGACGATCTTCCCACCTCGAATCTTTTGGAAGTCGAACGCATGCAGAGGTTGACCGCATTCGAACATGACATAGTTCGTTGCATCGACGACATTGTTGATCGATTTCACACCGATCGCTTCCAAGCGATTGCGCAACCAGTCGGGGCTCGGTCCAATCTTCACCCCGCGGATCAGGCGAGCCGTATAGCGTGGGCACCCTTCGGGAAACTGGTTTTCGACGCTGACCTGGGAAGAGGCCGTTTGGCTTCCTTCCTTCGGAGTGGGACTGGGGATTCGAAGGGATTGTGAAAGGAGGACCGAAGCTTCGCGGGCGACGCCGATATGTCCAAGACAATCCCCACGGTTGCTCGTCACTTCTAAGTCGATGACCGGGTTCCCGTTTTTGATCTCGGTACTCTCGTGGTTCAAGCCGGTCAAAGCCCAACGCGTTGCCAGTTCTTCATGTCCGATCGTCAAGTCTACGTAATCGGATAACCATTCCCAAGAAACTAACATGGTTTGAACTAGACCGTTTGAATGGAGATTCTATCGAAATCGAACGTTGCAAAGATCAGGAAGCGAACTGGCGTAGGAATCGGACATCGCTCCGATACAAGTCCCGAATATCGGTGATACCGAATCGCCGCATGCAGAGTCTCTCGACTCCGAGCCCAAAAGCGAAGCCGGACCACTCTTCTGGATCGATGTTTAAATGAGCAAAGACGTTCGGGTCCACCATGCCGGCTCCCCCGAATTCGATCCATTGTCCGTTCCACCAATAATCCACTTCAACGCTCGGTTCGGTGAAGGGAAAGAAGGAGGGGCGGAACCGGACATTGATATCGCTTCCGAGATAACTCGTCGCGAAGAGTCGCAGAACGCTTTTCAGCTGAGCCATCGTCACATTGCGATCGACCCAGAGTCCTTCCATTTGATGGAACATGGGGAAGTGGGTCGCGTCGGGTGCGTCGGGGCGATAAACGCGACCGAGAGAAATAATTCGCAACGGCAGAGGTTGCGATTCCATCACACGAATTTGGACCGTGCTCGTTTGGCTTCGAAGGAGCATTGCATCGTGGTCGGATGCTGCTTGCTTCGAGGCGGTCGCCAAATAGAAGTTATCGAGGGGATCCCGTGCTGGGTGATCTTCGGGGATATTCAACGCAACGAAGTTGTGCCAGGTATCTTCGATTTCGGGGCCTTCCGTGACCGAAAAACCGAGGCGTCCCATGATCTCTTTGAGATGTTCGATCGATTGGGTGATCGGATGGAGTTGCCCGAGAGGTGGTCGCAATCCTGGAAGAGTTGGATCGCTTTTAGGGGAGCTCGTCTTCGCGGAAGAAGTTCCACCGAGTCGTTCGCTCGCGGCGTCCAAGGCTCCTTGGATCGCTTCGCGGATTTCATTGAATCGCTTTCCAGCAACTGGCTTGTCCGCTCCGTCGACTCCTCCTAGAAGTTTCTGAAAACTCTTGAGGGCACCGTTCTTGGCGCCGACGAATTGGATACGAAGGGCTTCGAGAGTTTCACCACTATCGACGTTCGCGAGAGCTTGCGTCGCTTCTTGGAGCAGCTCTTCCCCCTTCGCCAGAAATTTCTGCAAGGACATCGATGGTTCCTGAATCAAAGTGGCATGGGCGTCTCGCCCGGAGTCGCAAAGGTCAGGCGAGACGCCCAGCCCACGGTGGTAGTTTGATATTTGCCGCTCGCCTAGTAGTTCTCCACGCCCATCGCTTCGCTCTGAGCGTGCCACCCGTGACTCGCTCTGAGCGTGCCACCCGTGAATAGCATACCACCGCCACCGCTGCCCCCGTAAGGGGCAGGGCTCTGCCTTACACCTTATCCCTCAAAGCTCAAAGCTTCTAAGCTGCGCTGACCGCGATGCCGAGGGCGCTCTTGGCAGTGTTGATCACGGCGGCAAAGCCAGTGGGATCGTGAATCGCCATGTCGGAGAGAATCTTTCGGTCCAGCTCGATGTTGGCCTTGTTCAATCCGTCGATCAATTGGCTGTAACGGAGATCGTGCATGCGCGCTGCTGCGTTCAGACGGATGATCCAGAGTCGGCGGAAATCGCGTCGCTTGCGGCGGCGATCTCGGTAAGCGAATTTACCGGCTCGGTAGAGGTTTTCCTTTGCGGTTCGGTACAAACGACGACGACCGCCTACATATCCTTCAGCGCGTTGAAACAAGCGACGTTTCGCTTGACGACGTGCTGAACCTTTTCTCGTTCTCATGGCTATGCAACTTGGTTGCTGGAGTGCTTCAGGTCGATGCAAACCACTGAGGAATCTCAGCGCGGCGGCCCGGAAATACCGTTCGCATCGGTTTAAACCCAAACACCAGGACTAAAAATATATGGGCCTAGTTGAATTGGTTGGCCGTCGCGTAAGCGAGGCCGCAAAATCATAACCCGACGCGTTAGCGAGGGACAGCACTGGCAACCACGCATCGAATGCAAGGTCTCACAGAATGCCCTTCGTGCCTCAAGGGGCGTGCCACCCGGCACATTCCCAACAAGAGCCACGTTTACTCGCGACGCAATCCCTCGCTAACGCCACGGGTTGTGATGGGGGACGCTTCGCGTCCGTCCCTTACCACCACCGATGGGGCAAGCCAGGTTGGGGGGGAGCTTAGTAGCTATATCCCCGAAGGGCGTCTTGAACAGCCCGTTCGAAGGATGGTTCTAGAACTCGGGTGCCTCGCAGTTGGCGAATCTTTTTGGCCGATTTGCTGATCGCCAAGTGGCTCGTCCCTGCCTTGCGGTGCTTGACCTTACCGGTTGCGGTGAGGCGCATGCGTTTCTTGGTCGACTTGTGTGTCTTTTGCTTTGTCATAGTAAAATAGTGATCCTTCGGAAAAAGCGAGGGCCCAGAGTTTAGCGGCCCGGCAAATTTCGTCCAAGGGTGAAGGAGTGCCAATTCGGCTACTTTCGACAAGTTTTCCCATGAATAATTGGGAAGGATCCCAAAAACTCCCATTTTATCCATGTTGCTTTGAGGGGGGGCATCTCCTACGATGCACTACAAACATCACGGGGATTCTCCCCCAAATACCCTAGGTAACCTAAAACGACATTCCCGAAGGCGAACAAGAATGCGCGAACGAGTGGATTGGATTAAGCAGACAGTGGCAAAGGGAACTCTTGCCGGACTCCTCGTTTGCGGCTTCATGGCAGCCACCCCCCCCTCCACCCAAGCCGAAGGGATTGCCAGGGTTGCCGACGTCAACGGACCACCTGCCGATACCTCGGTGATCGTCCGAGGGGTCCGAACCTTGGTCACCGAAGACCACATCGCTCACCCTCAATTCGACGACCAGATGTCGGAGCGAGCCTTCGACCTCTTCCTTCGCCAAGTCGATCCTCTCAAGATGTATCTGCTCCAATCGGACATCGATGAGTTCAGCGTATTTCGACACCAGCTCGACGATTTTATCCGGGTCAACGACGTTCGGCCCGCCTACTTGGTATACAAGCGCTACCTGCAACGCCTCAATGAGTTCATGCCCTACATTCATGAACAAATCGATGCCCCCCATGACTTTACGGTCAACGAATCGATCGTCGCCAACGCGAAGGATATTTCTTGGGCTGCAAACGAAACGGAACTCAAAGATCGAATTCGCAAAACGATCAAGCTCAATATTCTCAACCTCAAAGCAGACAACAGGACGAAGAAGGGGGAGGCCAAGCCAGACGCAGACAATGGCCAACCAACAAACCCAGACGAATCCAAAGTAGAAAACAAGTCGATGGAGGAGATCCAAGAGACCCTCCACAAGCGTTATCGCACCCTCTACAAGATGAAGTCGCAAACCGATGTCGACGAGCTTCTCGAGATCTATCTTTCGTCGTTGACCCGTTCTCTCGATCCGCACTCGACTTACATGTCCCCGCGCGAACAAGAGGATTTCGGAGTCCATCTGAAGCTCGAATTCACCGGAATCGGTGCAACGCTCCGCCCAGAAGACGGATCGACTATCGTTGAAAACATCGTCACCGGTGGTGCCGCCGATCGAGATGGACGCCTCAAGGCAGGGGACCATATCGTCGGTGTTCAGCAAGAGGATGGCGCGGTTGTTGAAACGATCGATATGAAGCTTCAAGATGTCGTGACGTTGATTCGTGGTCCCAAAGGAACGCGCGTCAAGCTTCACGTGAAGCCGAAGGGGACGGGGACAACCGAAATCTATGAGATCACACGCGATCTCATCAAACTCGAAGACGAGGCGGCTCGCGGAGAAATCGTCGAGCATGGATCGCGTCCTGATGGGAGCAAATACAAGATCGGCTACATCAATCTACCGAGCTTCTACCTCGACATGGATGCAGCTCGTCGGAACGTGAGAGACTATCGCAGCACCCGTCGCGACTTGGCCATCATCATCAACGAGTTCAAGGAAAAAAAGGTAGATGCGATCGTACTCGATCTGAGCAAAAACGGTGGTGGCTCTCTCTCGGAAGCGATCTCCGTGACCGGGCTCTTCATCGAGCGCGGACCGGTTGTTCAAGTCAAATCCCACAACGGTCGGAAGGATTCGCTCGATGACGATGATCCTTTGATGCTTTGGTCTGGTCCGTTGGTGGTTCAGATCAGCCAACTGAGCGCTAGCGCCAGCGAGATTTTCGCCGGTGCCATCCAAGACTACGATCGTGGACTCATCGTCGGCGATCCAAAATCGCACGGTAAGGGAACCGTTCAAACCTTGGTCGATGTCGCGGAACGGATGGGGCTCTCGAAGCAGTACGGCGGATTGAAGCTCACCATTCAGCAGTTCTATCTGCCGAGTGGCAAGTCGACCCAATTGGATGGAGTTTCCTCCGACGTGATCATTCCTTCGATCACCGCGAAACTGAACATTTCCGAATCCGATCTCGATTATCCGCTTGCGAGCGACAAGATTGGAGCCCGTCCTCACAAACACTACAACATGGTCGATATGGCAACGAAGCTTGCCCTTCAGCAGAAGGCAAACGATCGAATCGCCAAGAATCCGGAATTCGAGAAGCTTCTCGCGCGGATTGATTCCTATGTGAAGCAAAAGGAAGAAAAGACGATCTCCCTCAACGAAGAGGAGTACATGGCTCGCACCAAGGAAACCGATGCCGAGAAAGTTGAAGAAGAGCAACTGACCGAGAAGAAAGAAGACAAAGGAAAAATCTTCCGTAAGAACTTCTACTCGGAAGAAATTCTCAACGTGACGGTCGATTACCTCGAGGTTCTCCAAGGAGCGAATAAAGTCGCTGCGAGGTAGGGGGGAGAAGGCTTAAAGCTAAAGGGCAAAGGGAAGCGTGGCGCGGGCATCTCGCCCGGAGTGGGTGGCCTGATGCATCAGCGTTAAGGGGTAGGACGCGAAGCGTCCTACCATCACAACCCGTGGCGTTAGCGAGGGATAGCGTCGCGAGTGTACGTGGACCTTGTCGGAAATATCTCAGGCGTTGGGTGGCACGCTCAGAGCGAAGCGATGGGCGTGGAGTAGGTATTCAGCCGAGAATCTAGGGTCAGTCACGCCCATCGCTTCGCTCTGGGCGTGCCACCCCGCAGACAAACCGCTCTCTGCCCTTCTCCCCCAAAGGGCCCAAACGGGGCGAAGGGAGCCGAAAATCTTAAGTGCGCCGCGATCCCTTACTCCTTACTCCTTACTACCCCTGCGGCGCTGGCTCCCCCGAGCTTGCTGCGGGAGGATCTTCTTTCTCAGCAGGAGCATTCTTTCCTTGCTTCTTCCCTTTCGGCTTTCGAATCATCACGCTTAGGTCGCGAACTTCCGCTGTCGTAATCTTGGACTCTTCTTCATCCTGCTTTTTGAATTTCCCGAGCTCCTGACGAAGAATTCCGAGGAGTGTTTGGAGGAGAACGACGACCATGGGTCCGATCAAAATACCGATTGGCCCCAGTGCTTGAATCCCACCTAATACACTTAACAGTGCCAGGAGGGGGTGAAGCTGACTCTGACCATGCAACACTAGTATCTTCACAATATTGTCGACGCTACCCACCACCAAACTCCCCCAGAGGAAGAGCCCGATCGCAGGAACAAAACTTTCCCGATTCAATGCCAGGTAGATGCAAACGGGAAACCAGACGATCGCTGGACCAACGAATGGGACGAGCGCGCAGGTCGCTGTCAACGCCGTCAACAGGATCAAAGAAGGCATCCCGACAAAGTAGTAGCCAATCCCGGCTGCAGCTCCTTGAAAGAGGGCGGACAGAACGGTTGCGAGGACGATCGCTCGTGAGATCCGATCAAACTCCGCGAGGAGTTCCAACTCATAGCGGTCATCCAAAGGGCTCAGTTCCATGATCGTTCGAATCATGGCCGGCCCGTCGCACAAGAAGAAATAAAGGGAAAGGAGCAAGATCACGGCTCCGACCAGGAGACGAACCAAAAATGCAAACGAATCCCCCGTGAAGGCCATCAAACGAGGTTGAAGATACTCGATCGCCATCGTTGTCATCGATCGGACTTGTTCGGGCGTTGGATTCGCCAGCTCCTTCAAGAGCCCGACCCATTCTCCTCCCAACAACGTATTCTTGGTATGCGACCATTCCTCGGATAGGTGAAGTGCCTCCCGTTGGAACTCGATGATATCGCTCGGAAAATCGTTCGAATCATCTCCTGTTCTTCCTGACTCTCTGGCGATATTCCGCTTCGAAACGTGTAAATCATGATCGAGCTGGTCTAGGGATGTAGAGAATCGATGAAGCGCTTCCCCCCAAGAAGAGGCGGTATCGAGGAACTTGTTGCGCAACGTTGTCAGCAGCAAAAGCTCTTCCGAGGAGACGCCGGAGATGGGGGCAAGCTCGATCGATTTGAGACGCTCAAGGTCGATGGACGCCGGAGTGGATAGAGCGGTAGACGAAGCGGTTTCGACCGGTGTTTCGCTCGCATCGGAGCCCAGCAAAGGAAGAGTTGGCGAAGGTAGGTTCAACGCATCTTCCAGCCCCGTTTTGGCATCGCTGAATACCTTCGCGATTTCTTGACGAAGCGTTTCCGACTCTCCACCTTCGTTCCCCCTGAGTCGAAGGATTTGGCGCTCCGCATCACGAATCGAGTAATCGACAAGCGTTTTTGGGAGGTCTCGAACCTGACCCCGAATCGCCTTCACTTCACCTTGAAGGTTTCCTTCTTTTTGGATCAGGTTGTCGTAGAACTGTTGATTGGTAACCTCCGTTTGAACATGAGTGACTCGCTCTTGAATGCCACGGACGTAATCGGCATGGGGGTACTCTAGATTGATCCAATTGTTTTTACGGAGTTCCGCTAGCCCCACCTGGATACTCGAGGGAATGCGAGTTACATCCGTAATCAGGCTTGCCCCTTGGATAGCAGCTAGAGTAAGGATTAGACCTGCCGGAATGAGAACGATTAGCAAAATCAAGGCCGTCGTAATACCCGCGCTGATATGATCCCTGTCTCCGACCTTGGAGCAGACCCACCGGTGCAGGGGGCGAAAGACGACGACCAAAACCGCCGCGAGAAATACCGGTACAAAAAAGCCGATCATCACCTTGTAGAACAAGGCGCCGATGACGACGATGATGGCTAGTAGTACCGCAAACGAAATATAGCGTGCCATGCCGGAAGTTAGCTCTGGAGGCGAGTCGAAATGATAAACCTTGATCACAAAGAGTTTATCGGATCGGTGCAAACAACTCTAGGCGAGCGGCTGATGAAATCCTACCATCGTACCTCAGGAACCTGGGGATGAACCACGAATCGAACGAAGCAGGCTTGAGGGGTGAGACTTGAGGAAGAAGGCTTTGGCCTTAGCCTTGACCGCAGGTCAAGGAAAGGTAGCCCCGGGTAGGGGCGTCTCGAA
>CAYMXM010000014.1:0-2088 GCA_964394065.1 uncultured Pirellula sp.
CACCGGCTAATGGCTGTAATCCCTTCGGGATACCAGAGGATGCAAAACTTATCCTCGAGTTCTCCTCTGCGCCTCCGCGTCCCTGCGGTTAACAAGGAATAAATCCAGACACTCAAAATTCCGTGTCAACACCAACTTTTTGACAGCCTGGGTTATCCCCTGTCCCCAGTTCCCTTGATCTTCCTTGCGACGATACACAAAACCACAGTTACCTCCTCAAGATCGAACTCGTAGGGTGTGTGAAGTGGTCGCTCCTTCCATTTTAGATCAAGCCAGCGAATCAATCATCTTTTCCATTGCAATCACCTCCGCCCCAAGGCGACCACGTAACACACCGAAAGTGTAGTTGGCACCAGAATCCCAACTTGATTCTTAAGCGAGCGGCAGATGGAATCCTACCAGCGTAACCCTCCCCTTTGGGGAGGGTCGATCCGTTGGAACATCTCCTGCCCTTGTGGGCAGGAGATGTTCCAACGGATCGGGGAGGGGAGCATGAAGTACTAGGTTTCTAAGTCAACTGTCACCGAGCGTCGCAGCCCTGCCCGAAGTTGCACGCAACCGTTGCATGGCCTCGTTGAAGGGCAATTCAATGGCATTGTCCGCTACCTTCGGAGCCGCTGACTCCGCAAGCTTGGGCACATTACCCGAATCGGACATTAGTCGTTCGAACTCTGGAAAAGCGTCTGTGAATGTACCCTCTTGAAGGGCTACTCCAGTCGCCTCCATGAACTCGTCCAACTCCATCTCCGTCTCCCGACTTCGATCAAGCGCCTGGTCAAGTTCCAGCCTGATCCGTGCCACTTCGGCCGGGCCAGCCCCATCCATGATTACGCGATTGACCGACTGGATTCCTTCCATGAACTCTGTCGTACAGACGACCTCGTCCCTACGAAGTTCGATGGATTCTAGTTTCAAGAGGAACCTGCTCCAACGATTGATGGCGTGTAGGAGTCGCATGTATTGTTCCCCAAATTGGGTAAACTCCTCGGCGGCTCGCAACGAGTGCGCTCTCTGCGCGAGCGCCCAGTAGCGATCTGCCGCACGTTTTAAAGTTTCGACCCGGCGTCGCAAGGTATTTTGAGCGTGTCGGAAGCGAAGCCTCTCTTGCTCTCGTCGCGCGTGCCGCGACAGAAAAAGATTCCGAATTCGAGTTAACATTTAGGTGATTCCTGAATCGGTGGATTGGGACGAAAAGATCAATTCCGCGTAGCTTGAGCGGGATTGTTGGGCGTAGTAGTGCGAGCCAACGACTGCAAAGCATCGCTCACCCCGCTATTGTTGTTGTTGGCTGCTGTACGCATCAATTCGATCAGCTCCGCCTCGCCGCTGTCCTCGTCCATGGCCGGATCGAAAATTTGGTTGGCGGTATCGGTCGCGGACAGGAGATGAGCAAGTCGTTCCATCGAGACTTGACCCTCGACCGTAGCGTCGTCGACGTACTTGCGAATATCATCGAGATCGATCTTCGCCAAAACCCCTTTCGATAGGCCGAACTCCTTGACCAACGCCTGGTTCTCGAGCAACTGAGTTAGCGACTCCACTACGTTCAAATTTCGATTTAACAAGGTAAGGTTGCGATCTCGGCTGGAGATCAATTGCTCGATTTGCCTTATTTTGCGAGCGATTTGCCTGCGTTCTCGGTCGCTTATCTCTGTACATCCACGTTTGAACTGTCTGTCTTTTTCTGCTTCTAGCCGAGCGACCTCATCGGTCAACCGAGCTTCGGCTTGTTCGAACTGAATCCGTTCACGTCGAAGCGCGTTGGGATCCAGGTCCGCCAACGAACGCTTGCGAGGAGCCAAACGGAGGAAACGCAATAAAGCTAAAAGGGATAATAGCATCGGATCGACTCCTGGTAAGGTAGGAACTAACGGAATGGTCGGCGAGTACGGTTAACTCGCCGCTCAACCTTTCCTAGTCAAAATCCGAGCGGTTTGTCGCGGAGGAAAACCCAAGAAGAAATTAAGTTGTTGGTGAATCGCGGTTGGCTGCACTGATGATTCGATAGGGAAGTCTGATATCGCGGTGACGGGCCTAACTAGCTACCGCATCTCCGACAGGCTCGTCAAGCCGTAGAGCCAGAGTGAG
>CAYMXM010000014.1:2188-26164 GCA_964394065.1 uncultured Pirellula sp.
CCTACATGTTTTGCCAACCTTTCGGCGACAGAATCCGTCAGGCTCGTCAAGCCGTCGAGACTGAGTGAGCCTTCATGTTTTGCCAAGCTCTCGGCGACAGAATCCGTCAGGCTCGTCAAGCCGTAGAGCCAGAGTGAGCCTACATGTTTTGCCAACCTTTCGGCGACAGAATCCGTCAGGCTCGTCAAGCCGTTGAGCCAGAGTGAGCCTACATGTTTTGCCAAGCTCTCGGCGGCACAATCCGTCAGACGCGTCAGATCGTTGAGTCTAAGAGTCCCTTTCCGTTCTGCTAATCTTTCAGCGGTTTGAGCGTCGAATCTTATGGGCTTGTAAACGCCATTCGACCCATTTGTTTCGAGACTATCATTGGATCGTGTGTCGATGGTGGCTTCCACTTCCCCGACAAGAGCAAGGCATTCAATCGCAGAACTAGACCATCCACTAATATCCCCCAACAGCAAAGTTCCAGTTTTGCGGGATAACGCCACTAAGGCATCGGGGCTGGCAGCGATCAGCCTTGTTAGCTCAATTCGTCCTGGAAATTCCGCCAGGATCTCAGCCGCGTCCCAGGTCAATGACGTAACCCTCGGTAGGCAAATGCTTACCGCATTCGCATGTCGAGTAAACCACGCTTTCTTCGCGTTCACCAAAGCACGTGCTGTTTCCGGAGGTAGCGATGTCAAAACCTCTTCTCTCCAGCCCTTACACTCAGCTAGTAACTTCACAGTATACGCATCTGGAATCACCAACCCCATTAAGCTCAGACACCCCCGATGCTTCCCCAGAAACTCTGCCGTCGCATAGTCCAAGTGCTCAATCCCATCCAGCACTAGCGTTCCTCCCCACGGGTCAGACAACTGCGAAGCAATCTTCGGGGTTAGCGTACGGATTCCATTTAGCGTTAGTCTACCTCCAGTCTTACGCAGCCAGTTCGACAGAATCTCGGCGTTCTCCAATTTTTCCAAAGCGTTCAAGCTGAGTTCACTGCAATGTGAATGACTTGGGGATGCGTCGAGCAACGCTTTCGCCACCACATATGGAAATGCTTTGAGTCCGTCCAGCAGCAAACGCCCATTGAACCGGCCCAGTTCTGCGGCCGCTTCCGGTTCCAGTGTCTCCAGGCCACTCAGATCCAGTAGGTCCGTCCCTTCGTTAGCTAGATGCCGAGCGGCTTCGGTCTCAATCGTTGTGTATCGGTTCAGCGAATGCTGAGCCTCCTCGCGCTTGTCCTTGTCCCGCATCGTGTTGATATACTCGCGTGCGACCTCATAGGTGAGGATGCCGTCACCTGCTCGCTCCAGTTCACTCAGAAACTCCGTGCAGGACGAGTAGCGGATCGACGGTTCTTTCGACAGCGCTTTCTCGAGAATACTCATCGCCCAAGTATTCAACCCGCGGATGGTACGCGGCGGCTCATGGAGCAATAAGTGCTTGAACGTCTCGAACGAGATGTGCTCGAACGGCAGGCGACCACACAGGAACTCGTACACTACGACTGCGAAGGAATACTGGTCTGAGCGCGCGTCCAGCGGATAATTACGATACGCCTCAGGTGCCATGTATAGCGGTGTGCCCGCGAAATGCATCGTCTGCGCCGTCTGGCTGCGAGTCATCTCCGAGCGGATTTCAGCTGCGATCCCGTGATCGATCAGTTTTCGTTCCTTTCCATCGAAACCGACCCGTATGTTTCCCGGCTTGACGTCGCGATGTATGAGGGGCTTATGCCGGTGATTTGCTTGCCCCAGGCCATGCAAATAATCCAGCCCTTGGGCGATCGGTCGCAGCAATTCGGTCACGGAACGAACCGGCAATAGGCCTTGTGGACATGCGTCTGAATCCTGTTGACGCAACTTGTTCAGCAGAATGTCTCGATACTCGTCGAGATTCACGCCATCAATAAATGGCATGATGATGAACATTCCATGCGCGGGATCTTCCTCTAAACCGCGCATTTGGCATATCCCAGGATGTTCGAAATTCAAGCACTTTTCGTAGCACGCTCTCACTTGCTCTTTTTGCCGGCGGTCATGCTGGATCTCGGCAGGTAAAAACTTTAGTGCAAAGAAAACTTCTCCTTTTAGCAGCGAATCGCGAGCCTTCCAAACTTCCCCCATCCCTCCGTGACCAGCAAGCTCAACCAATTCGTACCGATTCTGTATCTTTTCCCCTGCCTGCCGGTTCTCAACCGCAGTCGCTGCCTTTTGGAAATCGGAAACGAGCGCGGTCCCTGGCTGAGTGAAGTCATCAACATCCGCCAACTTAGGTTGCGGTTGGTTTGCTTTCGCCTTCGACATGAAAAACCTTGTATTTGATGTTCTACGAACTACGAACTTAAACTCCCAGCAAACCGCTATTCTGGCTGCACCAGCCCCATCTTTCCAGTGCCTCAAATGCTCTGTTTGTTTTGGTTGGACTCGTTTTCGCAGCGCCGGACCAACGCGTCGTCGTCCACCACGGGATGGGGCTCGCTGCAGTGCGCTGCCAAAGCCTCCGCTGCGGAGGCTGAAATGTTGGTAAGGGCGCTGAGGTGCTGCCCATTGCCCCGTTGGAACGGTATCTTCTCTCCCCGCGGCGAGTCTGGACCAAGCTCCGCTAAAGAGCGTTTTCGAGGGGACAAATGGAAAAAACGCAATAGAACAAATGGAAACCGCAACATCGGACCAACTCCAGGTGAACCGAGAACCAAGTAGGAAAGAGTGGTCGGTACGTAAAATCACCGGCACTCAACGTTATCTATCCAAAATCCGCGAATTTTGTCGCAAAAAGAATGAGGGAAAGTCAAGTTTTCGTTGAATTGCTGGCTGCGTTTACGAACCGTTCGGGAAGACGAATATTTGGGTTCTTGACTAAACTTGCCAACGCATCGTCGGACAGGCTCGTCAGGCCTTTGAGCTCAAGCACATCTCGATGCCTTGCTAGCTTTTTAGCAACAGACTTAGACAGGCTCGTCAGGCCATTTAGACGGAGAAGGCAATTGTACCCGACTAATCTTACGGCAGCAGAACCCGAAAGAGTTGTCAAGCCATTGAGAGAGAGAGCATAAGTTTTCCTGCTCAACTTTTCAGCGACAGAATCCGAAAGACTCGTCAAGCCGTCGAGATAAAGCCAGCCTTCATGGCTTACCAACGCTTCAGCGACAGAATCTGATAGACTTCTAAGGCCGTTGAGCGAAAGTCCGTCTTGGTGCCGTGCTAATCGGACAGCGATAGATTCCGACAAGGTGGTCAGGCCATCAAGGGAGAGTCCACCTGTGGTGTCATTTGCTAGTATTATGGCAGAGATATCCGGCAGGCTTGTCAAGCCGTCGAGAAAGAGCCCGCCTTTGTGCCCACGTAAGTACCTAGCGATAGATGCTGGCAGGTTGGTTATGCCACCAAGGGAGAGTTCACCTGTGTGCTTTGCTAGCCTTTCGGCAGTAGAATACGACAGGCTTGTCAAGCCGTCGAGATACAGAGGTCCGCAACGCTTTCCTAGACCTTCAGCAGCATCATCAGGCAGTCGGGCCAATCCATCGAGTAAGAGCGTGCCTTCGTGTCTTGCTAATCTTTCGGCAACAGCGCCAGACAGGCTCGTTAGCCCATTAAGACAGAGAATGTCACTGTGCTTTGCAAGCCTTTCGGCGACAGAGTCCGAGAGGCTCGTTAGCCCGTTAAGAAAAAGCTCCCCATCATGAGCTGCCAACTTCTCTGCAACAGTGTCCGAAAGGCAGGTAATGCCGTTGAGGAAGAGAGGGCCTTTGAGCTTCGCCATATTTTGAGCGGCGCCGTTGCTGAGACTCGTTAATTCTGTTGAGATTCGAGACCGTTGCGACGTATCGAGTCTATCAACGGATAGTCCGTCGGTGGGTGCCTCGATTTTTCCCACAAGTGGCAATAATTCCTTTGCGAAAGTAGACCAGCCACAGAGATCACCCAATAGCAGAGTTCCCGTGTCACGGCATAGCGCGACCACGACCTCAGGGCTGGCAACGATTAGTCCTTTTAGCTCAATTCGTCCAGGAAATTCCGCCAAGATCTCTGCAGCTTCCACTGTCAATGACGTGACTCTCGGAAGACAAATACTCACATCGGGTTCCGCTTCAAATTGAATTTTTCTCGCGTTTACCAAAGCGCGAGCTGCTTCCGGAGGTAGCGCAGTCAAAACCTCTTCCCTCCAGCCCATACACTCAGCTAGTAACTTCACAACATACGCATCTGGATTTACCAAACCCATTAGGCTTAGATTGCTACAATGATTCCCCAGTACCTCCGCAGTTGCGTGATCTAAGTACTTAATTCCGTCTAGCACGAGAGTGCTACGACGTCGTACAAGTTTTTCACAATCTTGAAAAATTAGTTGCGAAGCCTTTTCTGCTGATAGTGATTTTATTCCGTTCAAAACCAATTTGCCTCTGGACATAGACATCCAAAACGACAAGATCTCCGCGTTCTCCAATTTTTCCAAAGCGTTCAAGCTGAGCTCGTAATCAACCTCCTTTGCGGATGCGGAATATAGATGATTTGCATATACCAACGCCTTTGTCGCCACCTCTGGAAATGCTTTGAGCCCATCCAGGAGCAAACGCCCATTGAACCGGCCCAGTTCTGCGGCCGCTTCCGGTTCCAGTGTCTCCAGGCCACTCAGATCCAGTAGGTCCGTCCCTTCGTTAGCTAGATGCCGAGCGGCTTCGGTCTCAATCGTTGTGTATCGGTTCAGCGAATGCTGAGCCTCCTCGCGCTTGTCCTTGTCCCGCATCGTGTTGATATACTCGCGTGCGACCTCATAGGTGAGGATGCCGTCACCTGCTCGCTCCAGTTCACTCAGAAACTCCGTGCAGGACGAGTAGCGGATCGACGGTTCTTTCGACAGCGCTTTCTCGAGAATACTCATCGCCCAAGTATTCAACCCGCGGATGGTACGCGGCGGCTCATGGAGCAATAAGTGCTTGAACGTCTCGAACGAGATGTGCTCGAACGGCAGGCGACCACACAGGAACTCGTACACCACGACTGCGAACGAATACTGGTCCGAGCGCGAGTCCAGCGGATAATTGCGATACGCCTCAGGTGCCATGTATAGCGGTGTGCCCGCGAAATGCATTGCCTGCGCCGTCTGGCTGCGAGTCATCTCCGAACGAATTTCAGCTGCGATCCCGTGATCGACCAGTTTTCGTTCCTTTCCATCAAGGCTGACTCGTATGTTTCCCGGCTTCACGTCGCGATGAATGAGAGGTTGGTGGCCGCTATGTAAATAATCGAGTCCTTCTGCGATCGGGCGCAGGAGTTCAGTCACGGTACGAACCGGCAACAGTCCTCCTGGTGAATGGACGGCGGGATCTTCTTCACGCAACTTTTCCAATAGGAGTTCTCGGTACTTGTCGAGGTCCACGCCATCGATGAACGGCATGACGATGAACATTCCGTGCGTGGGATCAACCTCCAAATAGCGTATCTCGCAAATCCCGAGATGCTTGAGGTCCTTGCATTTTACGTAGCAAGCGCGGACATGCTCCCGTTGCCGCTGATCATGCAGAACCTCCGATGGCAGGAATTTCAGAGCGTAGTGAATCTTATCTGGAAGGAGCTGAGTATCTAGCGCCTTCCAAACCTCTCCCATCCCTCCGTGGCCAGCAAACTCAACCAACTCGTACCGATTCAATATCCTTTCCCCAGCCTGTCGCGTCGCAGCGGTAGCCGATATCTTTGGGAAATCGGAAACGAGCGCGGTCCCTGGCTGAGTGAAGTCATCGATAGCCGCCTTAGGTTGCGGTTGGTTTACTTTCGCCTTCGACATGGAAAACCTTGTGATTGGATGCTCTACGAACTTAAACTACCTGCAAACCGCTATTCTGGCTGCTCCAGCTTCATCTTGCCAGTGCCTCCAATGCGACTGTTTTTAGTTGGACCAGCTTTCGTAGCGACGGACCAAGGTGTCGTCCGCCACGGGACGGACCATTGCGAAGGCGTCCTCGAAGTCGCCATCGTTCACGTGAGGCGGAACCAGCCGAATTCCGCTCAGTGAGCCTTCGGCGTTCCGCAACAGTTTTTCGTTCGTCCGCCAAGTGCCCTTTTCAATGGCGATTTCGGCCAGTTGCCTCAACTCTCGACCGCTGAAGTGATTCGCACGCTCGGCCACTTGTTCGATACGCACCTCGTGTCGGACCCGTTCCAGTTGACGGTCGATCATTTCCGCTCGTTCCTGGGCCGTGGGCAGAGGCATGTATACTGAGCGAGTAAAACGCGAAAGAACAGCAGCGTCCAAATCCCAAGGGGCGTTGGTGGCGGCAATCACGAGGGGGGCCAAACCGGATTGGCTATTCAGCCCGTCCATTTCCGATAGGAGCGAACAAAGGACTTGACGGTTCGCCGGCCCCGAGGAGAGGTCTCTCCCCATGCCGATCGAATCGATCTCGTCGATGAAGATAGTAGCTTGCTCCCTCCTTGCGACATGGAACAGGTGTCCGATAGTTTTGCTCGATTCCCCGAACCACTTCGACAGCAGACTTCCCAGATCGCAGTGATAGAAAGGGGTGTCGAATGTATTGCTCAGCGCACTAGCGATCAGGCTTTTTCCGGTTCCTGGGGGGCCGTACAATAGCAACCCACCACGCACACCTTGAAACGCCGGATCCGACGATGCCCGCATTGCGCCAATCAAGGTTAGTGTCCGTTTAAGCGACTCCGCCCCTACGATGTCACCTAAGCGTGTTTCCGAGCGGTATCGCATTCCCTGAATAGTCGCCTCCCGACTCGCTTGGTCCTCGTCCAGTTGTTGGGGGCTAAAGGCGTCATCGGATTGACCTCTTGATTCAAACCGATCGATCGCGGCGAGATCCAAATCGATCCGTTGGGCAAAGGCCTCGTGGTCCGCCTCACGTCTCGCCCGTTCTAAGGGAGAGGAGGATATTTCGATCAGCCTCTGGCTCAGCGACTTGGCATCCTGCAATGCCTTGCGGCCGGCAATCAAATCACCTCGCTGCAGCGCGATCCGGGCTCGATCCACGGCTCCACCGCGCATGGTGCTCAGCTGTTTTTGGAGGTCCATCATCGTTTCGTCTTCCACCTCATTGAATTCAGATTGAGATCCTCCCAACACGATCGCCTTCATGGTGCCAATCGGATAAATCGCAACAACGTAAGCAAAAAGCTCAGCGTCGGATCGGTTCCGGGGAAATCGGCGGGAACAATTGACGAGCGATGCCGTTCGTCAATCAGCTCTACCTAGCAAAAATCCCCTCAGTTTGTCGCAGAAAAATTTCGCAAAGAATCTACGATTGGCAACGGATCTTGAAAATCCTCCCAAAAACGTACGTCGAGGGGTTCCGGTTCTTAATCGCGTAGCGATGGCAGCCCATAGCCGTGGGCGTCAGCCCAGGGCAAGCCCTGGGTTGTCAAAAAGTTGGTGTTGTGGGGAATTAGGTTTGCGCAAGTTTCGTTCTCTGATTCGCTTCTTGTCCGACCGGGGCTCGTCCCCGTCGGACACCGCTTTGGCGCCCTAGAAAGCAACGCGCTTTAAGATATCCGCTCCCCTCGCCCCTTTTAGGGGAGAGGGGCTGGGGGTGAGTGGTTGAAGTGCTAGTAACAATGGCCAAGTTGCCGGCTCCGACCCGCCGATTTGTACTCAGCGCAGCGGTACTCGAATCTCGAGCACGAGCACGAAAAAAAGGGTAAAGGCAAGGCGACGCTCCGGCACAAACTTGCTCAATGTTAATTCGCTCAGCACCGCTTTTTCCCCTGCGCCCCTGCGACGCCCGCAACTGTGTATTCATTGGAATGGGGAGGAACTCAGCCATTGTTTCTCGCACTCCTACCCCTCACCCCCGGCCCCTCTCCCCGAAGCGGGGCGAGGGGAGCAGAGTTCTAAAGCGCATCGCGTGCTAGGGCGCCAAAGCGGCATCCGACGGGGGCGAGCCCCGGTCGGATGAAAACGCCGGTTGCGGAATAAAAATGGCGTAAAACCAAATCGCCACAACAGCAAAATTTTGACAGCCCAACCTAAGGCCAATGATGAAGTAGGAGGCTCGCAGTTTGATCGTTTGATCAAGGACGAACGTGCTGAAGATGTCGTGACAAAATCTGGTAAACTTCCGGCTCGGGCGAAACCAGTCCTCCCAAATCCAACTCTCCCTGATACTTGGCTAACGCACGTGCAACATCGATCGAGACCGATTTTAGGCCGCTAAGACTCAGGCGGTTCCCTTGGTGTTTGGCTAATGCTTCTGCAACACCTACGGTTAGATTCGTTAAGCGGTACAGATACAGCTTCCCTCCCTTATGTTCGGCCAACGCTGCCGCCGTAGGTGTCGATAGATCCGTTAAACCACCCAGCCATAGTTCCTCTCCTTGGAACTTCGCTAGCGCTTCAGCGGTGCCTGGTGTAAGAGTCTTTAGGCCGTTCAAAGATAACGCACTCCCATGGTATTTGGCCAACTCAATTGCGGTGTCTGTCGCTAAATCCGTTAAACCATACAGACCTAGTTTGTTTCCTTGGTGTTTCGCTAGCGCTTCGGCAGCGCCTGTTCCGAGTGTTTTTAGACCTCTCAAAGATAACTCACTCCCATTGTGTTTGGCCAATTCCAATGCGGTATCAGGCGATAAATCCGTTAAACCTTCCAGAGACAGTCCTCCCTGATGTCTGGCTAAGGCTTCTGCTGAGTCCGGAGTTAAATTATCAATACCGTCCAGATACAGAAAACCTACGTGTGGCGCCAGCGCCGCGGCAGTGGATGCACTGAGATCCTTGACACCGTCCAGAGACAGTCCTCCCTGGTGTTTGGCTAAGGCTTCTGCTGAGCCCGGAGTTAAATTTTCAATACCGTCCAGAAACAGAAAACCTGTGTGTGGCGCCAGCGCCGCGGCAGTGGATGAACTGAGATCTTTGATACCGTCCAGAGACAGACTTCCCCGGTGTTTGGCTAAGGCTTCTGCGGATTCTGGAGTTAGATCGGCTATACCATCTAACGACAGAGCATTTCTGCATGTCGCCAACGCCGTCGCAGTCTCTACCGTTATGTTTTCTATGCCGTCTAAATACAGCCCTCCCTCGCAATTCGCTAGCGATTTAGCTGTGATTGGGTTGATTGCCTTTAAGCCGTTCAGAGACAGACTTCCCCGATATTTGGCTAAGGCTTCTGCAGAGGCCAGAGTTAAATTGTTTAAACCGTCCAAACTTAGAATCCACCCCTGGTGATTGGCTAAGGCTTCTGCGACTTCTTCGGAGACAGTAGTCAGGCCATCCAAATGAAGAAAGCCCGTATGATCTGCCAAACGCTGAGCAGCAGACGCCTCAATCGACGGATATTTACTTAGCGAGAAAAGATCCGGATTCGCCAAGTACTTTTCTGCAACCTCTTTTGTCAGCGTTCGATGAGAGGTCGATTCATCCTGATTTCTATCTAGGGTGCTGGGTACTGAAGTGGAGTTCCTCGGCACTTCAGTGCTGTTACCTTTAGTAAGTGGGGAGGCACCAGATGCACGCCCCAACTTCTCCGCTGAAGGAGTTCCCCGTGGTGGAATCGCGGGTCTGGATCCTACTGGGGGAAGCCCGAGTGGTTCGGCATCTGCATCGGATGGAATCTTTGGGGCCACTGTCCCCTTGTTGAGTTGCTGCAACTGGTTCGAAGATGCTGATATGTCAATGGGATTCGTCGAAATATCCGCTGCACTTTCCATTCGTGATGCAGCAGTCGCCTCTCCTACTCTCGGATCTTTTAAGTCGTCGGGTGTCCAGCCAATTGAATTCGATTGTGGTGGATTGGCAATCGGATTCTTTGGCGTCGTGTCTACTCTTCCTATTTGCGATAACTTCTTCTTTGCAATAGGCCCTAAGGTCAATACGAATAGGAGACAACAAGTAAGGAGCAAAGACAACTTAAGTAGCGGAAACTGAACGGTCTTGTTCGGAACCTTGCTAACGATCTTCTCCGGAGGTGAAGTAGGAGGTCGTTCATTTTTAGGACTCCGTTGGTTTACCGGATCGAAATCGACCAGAGGTTCCGGGGTAACGTCAGGGAGGACAGTGTCGTCGAGGAGTAATGCCCTCTTTTTAAGATTTTCAACGATCGCTTGCTTCGCTCGCTCTTCGTGTTGCTCGTTCATGAAACTGGTGTAAACGCTTTTGACGCGCGACCGCATATCATGGACACTTTTGTACATTTTTTTGGGAGAGGCCGTATGAGTCGTCTCAATGATCGCCTCAAGTTCCGATAGTCCCCGTTCGATTGGGTGGGGTTGGCCATCGTACAGTGTGAGTTCTTTAGTCAATAACCAACAAAGAAGCAATCCTAACGCATATTGATCGCCACAGCCATTTTTGTCGTCGCGAATGTGCGGTATGCTCCAATTGGCCGTTCCCGCAAATTTCGTTTCTTCGTCTCTCCAATAGGAATTGGAATTGAGTTCAATCCGTTTAGCTCCACCGAGATCGATCACAGTCGCCAAATGTTTCCGACCTTCTAATCGAAGCATTACATTGGAGGGTTTGATATCGCGGTGAAGGAACGATTTATCGTGCATGTGCGAAATCGCGTCCGCGATTTGCAACCAAACCGAGATTGCGACTTGGGCTGATAACATTCCCTCTTCTTTGACGTGACGATCCAGAGTTTTTCCATCAACCCAGTCCATGACAATGTACGGGCAGGATTTGGTGGAGGTGTCCAGCCTAATGACATCATGTATTTGGACCAAATGTGTATGCCTCAATTCCACCAAGGCTGGGACTTCCCTCTCCAACAATCGCTCGCTATGTTTATGTGATATCGGTTGCTTGAGTGCATAGTACTTTCTGATGCTAGCCTTCTCTGCTTTCCAGACAGTACTTTGCCCACCTTTAATTGGACCGGCGACAATCTTGAAATCTTTAACCCAGCCTCCAATTTTCGGCGGTGCGTCCGAAGGGAAGTCATTGGGATCTGAACTCACAACCACGGCTGTACCTGGCCTTGTCAAGTCGTCATCAGTTTGCTCCACAGGAACTGGACTGTTTGGTTTCGAACGCACTGGAGACGGTGTATAGATTTTCCGCTTATTGGACGGATTGCGATTGAGATGTTTGCGCAGGCGAGCGACTTCTTCTTCGTTTAACGAGCGGAGTACGGAGCCGGCCGGAATCCCCAGTCGTGCGCAATGATCAACGAGGTCTTTACCGTCAAGCCCCAGTTCTCTGGCCAAACTGTAGATCCGCGTCATGTTAAACCTTTGTGTCTGACGATTGCATTTGAATTGTTCTCTCCTCCCTCTCATGGACTGGCTTTCGCTCGCCCTCCCGCGTGGCCCCCTCCCTGATCCACACAAAGCTTTCCGGTTGCTTCTTTCGCGTGCCGGTCACACCATCCGCGATCATCGTGTGGACCGTACCAGTTTACACTACCTCTAGGCGAATTTTCCCCGATTTGTCGTGGGATAATCTGGTGATCCGCGTGCTTTCCCTGCCCCATCGCCCAGCAGTGATCGGAAACGGCATGCCTCAGCCATTTTGGCGGGTATTGGCCGTCTCTTTTACCACAATGGATTGCGACAAGTTCGTGGTTTTTCTCCTAGGTTGGAGTACCGGCGGTCGTTTGAGCTGCCCAATGAGAATTCCGTAAGCTCCCACATAGGTAACCCACTCCATGAGCAATCTAGTACCAAGCAGTCCAGCAGAACAGTCCCAACGAGCATCGGGAGCCCCTGCAAGGGACCTGCGAAATGCACTGGCGAGGCTTTACGCGACGGAGGAGCTTAGCATTGGCAGTCCCGGCCACTGTCTATTGTTGGAAGAATTCGACCATCTGATGCAGATTGGCGGTACGGTGACGCTCTCGCTGGAGAAAGCAAGGTTCGATTTCGTTCTCTCGGGATTCTGCTCTACGCTGGAGAGGCTGGCATCGAAGAAAAAGGAGAGCATCAAGTGGCGGGCCCGACAAGCGATTGCAATGGCCTCCATTTTCCGAAACGAAGACGTGTTTCTCCTAGCTCATCTGGATGTCACTCCAAATCGATTGGACGCATTGCGCATTCGACTCGCCAATATCGGCACTCTGGTTCTTTCAGCTCCCCCAAATCGCTCGGTCCGCGAGGAAATCGGTCGTAGATTCCATAACGAATTGCCCCTGATCGTAGAGGAGCTATCTCAACTGGCTCTCACCAACCCACGCATATCCTGCGCCCATTCGCTCGACGCCATGATTCGTCAAGGAACAGCAACCGTCTGGGACTCGACAAGACCATGGAGAAGCATACGCGAGTCGATTGCAGATGGCAAAGCGGTAGAGGTTTCCATATGTATTACTACCCCCGCAGAAAGGGAGACATTGAGCCGAATGCGCGCGGCCATTGACGCGGAAACGGAACCCCAGAAACTGATGGGGGAATTGCTCCGGTCGCTCGTCAAACTGGACAACGCTGCGATCGACTGGTGGGATCACTTTCGGGATACGATGTTGCTGCTGAATCGAGAGACTGAGTTGAGCCATGCATTACGACGGGCGATTCACGAGCAGTTAGGCCAATATTCCAGCTACGGGCCGTACTGACCCATGGACGATGGAAAATCGCCAGACTCCAAGCTTTGGGGCTGCTCTCCTCGGCTTGAGGTAGTTGTCCCGATCCGCCCGTCGTCATGCTACCGAGTCGAGATGGATTCGAGTATACTGCGTGGCTCCCACCGTGCTTGAGGGCGATATCCGCAATCGATTCCCTACTCCTTTGATTCTGGCTGTGAAGTACCATGCCTGCCAATCTTATCAGCATCGACCAGTTCGTTACCGACCTCGAACGAAGAGCGGTTCACTCGGTCCTAGACTGGCTAAATCAAAACAGGAGCGAGGAGACATGGTATATTTACGCAAATTGCTATGTTCTTAAAGGCGCAGACCCCCATGGACGCCTTTTAGAAATTGATATCGTGCTGATTGGACCGCAAGGTCTTCACATCATCGAAATTAAAGGAATGCCCGGCAATATCAGAATCGATTTGCTTCAGGAGATAACGAAGAGACACAAAACGAAGGTTTATGCTGCAACGGACCATATTCGGCGATCCGGGAATACTCGACATTTAGCTGATGGCCCCAACAAGCTAAAAGGGCACGTTGTATTTTGTGGTCCACCGAGATCGAGTTTTTCTAACGACAACTATTTATGGAATTTTTCCGACCTTGAAAGGAATGGCTGGGGGCCGTTGGTTGGAAAACCCAATTGGCATATGGACGATCTTACCGTCACCCACGTTTGTCAAGCATTGCTTCCGGAAGGCGAGCAGATGAGGAACGGATGGGCCCCCAAAGTTGCAGGTTTGAAAATAGATCCACGTTCACCCTTTAAGACCTCTGAGCAGGGATTTCATCGCGTTTACCTGGGGAAACACAAAAAAAAGTACTTGGGGCAAACCGTGCATTTGCATCTGTGGGATTTGACGATCCCTTCTATTCCCACTCAGGATGCTCGCATTCTAGTCGATCGCGAGATTGACACCCTCAATGTCATGCAGCGATGGAGCCCGCATGTACCTCGCGTTGTGGATACGGTTCAGGACGTAAAAGGGCGCGAAAATGAACTTTGTTTTTATTCTTACGCCCTGCCGAAGACTCGATCTATTCATGAGAGGATGGAAGTTGGTACTCCGGATTGGGCAGTCGACCAGAGACGTAGCTACACACTTCGTGCCCTTGAACTACTGGAGTGTATGCATGGCGTATCTCTGGGGGATCGTCAATTTGTTCATCGACGACTCTGCCCGGAAACCCTACTTGTTTCTGTCGGCGACAGCTATATCGCACGGGACGAACCTGTCTTCACCGGGTTTACCCAAACACGTATCGATGACCGAACGATTGCTTCAGTAACACCGGAAGCATTGGCAGAAAAAACGGACTACGACGCTCCTGAAATCCGGACCGGTGGAATTGCTCAAGCTTCCCAGAAATCCGACATCTATTCTCTTTGCGCAACGCTTAAAGACTTATTTCCTGATGAATGCGATGAGCAGGAAGCTGCCATACGACGAGCGCTAGATCTCGGCAGGTCTGAGGAACCAAGCGAGAGGTCTTCGCTCCGGGCGATCCGCGGGCGAATTTACGGCACACTACCTCCCTTCGAAAACAGCTCAAAGGTTCTCTTGCATGGTCATGAATACCGAATCGACAGAATGGCTGGCGAGGGTAGCTTCGGTAGAACGTACAAGTTGGTGCAAGAGCGGTCCGGAAAGCAGTATTGTTATGCTGGCAAGCAAGTCTTTGAGCCAACGGTTTTTGAGTCGCTATCCGACTCGCTCTCCCGCATCCAGGTTCTTAGCACCAGTACCCCCCATTTGTCCAGCGTCTACGAGTGGGAGAGCAAATGGTCGCCAGGGTGCATCAATGTCCGGTTTGAGTGGGTTGATGGAACTAACCTAGCCGAGATAGGGAAGAGTGAGCTGAGTCGTTTGTCTAAGTCGGTGGAGAGAACGCCGCTGGAGCTTGTAAAAGAATGGCTTTTGGGAGGACTCACTGCGCTATCGATCCTACATGACAATGAACTGGTTCATCGAGATGTGTCTCCCGGAAACTTGATCATCCGTGCTTCGCATGTTCGCCAGATGGTGCTCATCGACTACGATCAAATCACCTTGGTTGGAAAGCCGTCTTTTTGCGGCGGAACACCGAGCTTCGTCCCTCCCGAACTCAAGCCGCATGGGCCTGCGACCGCAGACGCTGACGTTTACTCGCTCGCGGCATCGGTTTTCCACCACGCGATTCAAGACCGGCAGGGACCATTGTTTGTGAACGGAGAGAAAACCAAAGGTCTGAATTGGGATAGAGGTGAACTAAAAGAATGGGAAGAATTGCGATCCTTCTTTCTCAAAGCAACCGCCCCGGATCCAGCGAAAAGGTTCCAGAACGCAACTGAGGCTCGCGAATTCCTGGAGTGCGCCGCCTCTGGAGTCACTCCTCTTGATGAATTTTTCAAGAAAGGGGAACCTGCAGTTTTCAGAAAGGTAATCGAAGACCGGCATCCCGGAATTCTCAGTCGCCTGGGCCACGAATCCAATCTGATTGCGGGAGCGCTGTACAACGACAAGCTCGGAGATTTCCGGTTGGCGTTCTCCACTTCGGGGAAGGTTCTCTATCGCGTCAACGTCGGTCTGTCCAGTTTACTGTTCGCCTACGCCGTGACCAACGACCGAGGGTACGACCGCCAATGGGCATCCATAGAGGGGCTAAGAGAATCTCTCCAGGCGGAGTTTCCACACGCCGAGCAACAAACCGCCGATCAGCTAGCTGCAGGTTCGACCGGGGAAAAGGTTCGTATCCACTATCAATCAGGCCTTTGTCGTATCGTTCGGTTGGTGTCCTAAGGCGAGCGGCTGTTGAAGTAATACCATTCCCCCCCAGCACATGACAGGATTGTGCACTGCTAGCAATCATATATTCTGACAGGAGCAACGCTTGGCTCCCCACCGAATTTATTCGGTGGAAGCAAGGATCAGTGTACTAGCCGCTCACACTTAAGCTACCTTGGTTCCCCATCGAGTTTACTCGGTGGAAACAGGGATCCTCCACTACAACGCGAGCTCTCGGCCTCCCTCTGGAGTTCAAGGCAGCAGGAGCCCTCAGCCCCTCTCGCAGCCCCACCGGGTTTAGTAGTGCTGATCCTCGCTTCCACCGAGGTGAACTCGGTGATGCTAACACCGTGGTTGTTCACCAGTTCCAATCCGCGGAATGTCGGTCGAATGAGTCCGATTTCTAGATAGTTTTCGCTTTCTAGATAGTTTTCGCTCGATCCTACATTCCAGAAAGTCGGAATCTCTATTGGACGGCCACCGAAAGTCAACGGGATAATTGCGTGCATTCGTCCGAGGACAAATTTATCGAGGGCAATTTCGGTGCTCGGTTCCCATAGATACAATACTCCTTTGTGACTGCGCATTTTGACGAGTAGACGCGACTCTACTACTATGCAATTGATGTCTAAGCTCAACTCGTAGAGGTAACCTTCTTCAAGTTTAAGAGGCTCCGAGCCTAGTACCTCAAGACAGCGATCACTATTTTTGCTGCGAACAAGTTTGCTACGATTCGTTCCGTGGCATTCTATACACCAGCCGTTGGCTGTTCGTCGGAAGGTGAGGTGTTTTCCACTAGCATACGTTTGATTATTTGGGCTTTTCACACGATTTGCAAATAAAATGAAGCTGGGATCCACTTCGTAATTTTTCGATGCACCCATGCTAATGCAGTCGGCGGCAATCACCTTTATCGACTCCGTCGCAAAGGCTGGTTTTTTTTTCGGGAGAGCGATAGAAAACGCGGTCGTTTGAATCGAGAATTTCTCAGTGAATGTACAATCACGGAGTTCGAGCCCATCTCCCGTCGAATCGTTTTCGTTTCTCAAGTCGACGTATGTACCATGATTGTGAATCGTCCGATTGCCCTCCGTTGGTGCATTAGCGAAATGTGGGACCAGAAAGCTATCAGCGGTACCAACATTGGGGATTTCTATCCTGAAGTCGATGCGGGATTCCGTTGCATTCTTATCTCCACCGACTTGCATTGGGACATAGTGCCATTCATCTAAATTTAGTCGCTTCTCCTTAGATTCACCAGGGGATAGTGTAAGCGAGATAGGAATCTCTCCAGGATTGCAATAATCAGGCTTTATCTTCTCAAGAGCCTCTTTTCTTACTTTGAAGTGAAAATGAACGCACCAATCTTTGCCAGCGACCAATCGTGAAATTGTCTCTACGACGACAATTAGTGACTCGCCGAACAATGAGGCATGCTCGAAGCCATCTGGGTTGCCCTCCAAGAAGTCATCCCATGTCTTATATTTTACATTACGCGATACTTTAAGTTGCTCCTCATTACCACCTGAGTTTAGAGGTGCGTTATCTCTCAGGCGGGTCAGCATTGCTAGACGAGCGCCATCTGCCTCCGCTTCATTTTTGGCGATCGTTAGCTCTGTTTCAGAAATATCGAGGCGCATCCTAGTCTGCACCTTTTCTTCATGCAGCTTCCTCGTTATCTGGTGGTGGGCGTCCTCTGAATCAGCATGGTCGTGGGCATCCAATGACTCGCCTATATTTACGCAGGCGCCTGTACAATGCTCCCCTAAGCTTCCGTATTTAGTTAACTCATTAAAAAAATCTTCGCAGGCTGCCTCTCGCATTTCATTGATCAGGTCATCACGGCATAGGTTGTTTTTTATCGTTTTCGACATGCCGATCAGGAAACTGTCGATTTCACGTTTTACCTCTTCATTGTCACTTTCGACTTTAGGGAACTCGATTGTGATCTCGAAGTTGAACCCATCTTTTGTGATAACCGGTTTTCTAGAGATTTGCATCTTGTATCTTTACTCGAAGGTCTGCGGTTCGTTAGTTCCGGATTGTTTCTAATGGTGAAGGCCTTGGGCGATTCGACGATTCGTTCCTTCTAAGATATCGAGGCATTCCCGAACAAGGCTGGGCTGAAGCCCTGTCGCTTGCGAGATGGCATCTGCAGTGATCGGGTCATTCAGCAGAAGCATCGTATCTCGCCGATCTGCTACGAGCGCCACCTCGTTCGGGGTGGGAAGCTGATGAAATCGTTCCGACAGCCACTCATGTGGACTCACGCCGGACGGAGCGTACAAGCGATACGCGGGAAGAAGGATTGCCACGGCGTTTAAAGTGGTCACGAGGGTGACTAGATCGCCCGGATGCTTGCTAACGTCGAGGATAACGATTACTGGCTCCTCTCCCCGTTGGCGTGCCGAACGAATGCAGTTCATGATTTCCACACTCAAGTCCTTGTCCGTGAATGGGTCACGGACCATCAAGCAGAAAGGGGCATTGGTCGGTTTTGACGACCTGCGGGATGCCAGGAACCAGCGAGATAGACCGGACGTTTCTTTGGGGACACTGGCGACTCTAAACCCAGAAAAGGGGAACTCCATCGAGGGCTCGAAACGTCGGATTTTCGATTGGGCGATTTGTTGGATCTCGGCTTCAAATGCCTGATACCCGTTTCTGTTCAGTAGTGCGACGCTCCGTTCAGCCGGGGATGTATTGGCGCATTTTTTGCAAAGCATATAGCGAGCACCGTCAGATTCCGTGGTCTTGCTAATTCCGAGTGGCGTTCGGAGTGTATCGCAATAGTAGCATTTTAGGGCAGACTGTTTGCTGGGAGGAGTGCGGAGGGGGGCCATGGTGGGAAGCTTTGGTAAGTGTTTGGGAAACGGTTGGTATTGAGGCTCTCCGTAATAAACATAGGAGCAAGCTAGTTTGGCGAGTTTTGGGCATTTGAGGATCGTAGATACCTTGGCATCGCGCATCGCCTCTCCGAAGGTGGAGCCTTCCAAGATTCGCTCGTAAAACTCCTTTACAAATTGGATCGCTTCGGTGTCCTTTATTTCGATGGTTGGGCCGACAAACGCTTTAACTCCTTTTCGAGGTAGTTTGTAGACCAATGAGTGTTCAAACGGGCTTAATTGGCTGCCCAAGACTCGGGTGGCTCGGCACCCATTTGCAAAGACTACCTGTGGCATTCGGTCAGTTTGCTGCAAAAAGGGGTGTTCCGCCTGGCGGGCGTCCTCTGTGGTGAACAGATCTTTCTCGTTCATATGTCCAGCATAGTGAAGCCACTGGACGCCTTTCAGATCGTCAGCGGCATACTCTGGAGCTACGGGCTCGCTAATCGTGACGCTCGTGCCAGGCGTCGATTTCCTAAGCATCTCAAGCAATCGATCCGATTCGAGGTTCGCTACTTTCAACCACTGCCCCCCCTCCGAAATCGGTTGTAGCCAGATGTGGAGTCGATTGATCGCCACCGGGGGGCCCGATTGACCTTGAAGTTCCAGTCGTGTCGAATCGTCCTTAATAATGCGCCCGCAGGCAATGCTATGAAGTGCCCCCAACGAGCCATGCAAAAAAACTTTTTCCCAGTTCAGAGGTAGAAGGGTTTCCGCATCCGAGAAATTGAAGCAAATACGAACCGATCTCGCATCCCATTCATTTTCGGTCCCCAGCTCGATTTTAAGGAGCTCACGAGCCTCTCGTGCGTCGTTTAGCAAGTTGTCAACGATTTTATCTTTATCTCTCCCACCAAGGTACTTTGTCAGCTCCGCAAGAGGGGGAGACGCTGGCATGCCGTTAAAATTGCTCACGAAGCGGACCTCCTTGTTGAGCACCTCGAAGCCAATCTCCCAATCAATAACTTCCGTCATGGATTATTTCCCAACCGTTGCGTCATTTGCGTCCAGTTCGACTACGAACGAATTGCGGTAAATGACCGCCTGTTTGTAAACATCAACGAAGTAAACGTTGATCTCCAGCCTGCGTCCGGTGTCGACCCGCCAAGAGACCACTCGCCCCCCTACGACGAAATCCGCCCCCACCATGTTAGCCAATTCGACGACCCGTTCGGTAGCCCTCCCATGGCTTGGCAGCAAAGCGGTTGGCAGAAGGCTTCCTCCGGGGACCAACGCGGTAACCACGACGTCTTTGGCCTCCACGGCAGAGTACAGTTGCTCCGAGACGGTGCCCTGAAAATCCCCCTCCAACTGTGCCACAGCGATGGTGGGACGCCCCTCCGGAATCGGCAGCGCGTTGGCGATGAGATTCGTCACGGAAGCTGCCATTGCCTGACGAACTTTTTGGTGCCGGGGAGGCTTGTTATTGTACCTCGAGTAGAGCAAGAGTGCTAGAATGACGAGCAGACCGATTGAAAGTCGTTTGAACATTGACGAACTCCTAGAAGGGTGGCGGAATATCTGAAACCGATTTCAACTAGGCAGTTTTGTGGGAAAATGTCGCACCCAGTTTTGAGAATAAGGAGAGATGGAGAAATAACGCGTTGGGACTGAAGCTTGGCGATTTCGATCCGAATGTGGGTAGGTGGCGATTCGATCGACCTAACGCTGGCGATCAGCGAGTAATGCTGCGTCTGGGAGGTAGACGCTGCGATCCCCCCAGGGCGAGACGCTCGAACCACGTGAAAAACCATTGTTCCTTCCAGGAAAAACAGGCCACAGCGTTGCAGGAAGGGTGTCGCGTGCGAAAATCGAAAATTTTGTTCGCGACAAATTGAACCAAAAATTGCTAGAGGTAGCTGTGCGAGAGCAAGGGCCTTGGGTATCTCAAGATTGGCATCCCGTGGGTGTCTTGTTTTTGCAACCGTGGAGAGACCGACTGTTGAGCACCCCAACGAGGGAGGCTTGGCTAGTACCTTAATTCTTTACTTGGAGTTAACCCATGGAATTTGACGTGGATGAAATAGTCCTCCGGGAAACGAGCAGGATGCGCGAAGAATTCGATCGCTGGTTCCACCGGGAGTTTGCCGACGCCCCCCGCAGAATAAGGAAGCGTGCAGAGGAGATTCTGGAAGCAAACATGGAAGAAGTGGCGTCTTTGATCAACCGTCGCGCCAATCAAGACTCAGAAAAGCTACGGGAATCGAAGCGAGATCGCGATCACTTTCAGGGCCTTTGCGAGGCAATCACCGAAGGCTTGCTCAGAGATACCTTGAGCAAAATCCAGTCTTTCGCCCGAAGGGTATTGGGACTTCAGCGTTACGAACATTTACTAAGGCGCCTCGAAGAAGGCGAGGTGGATCGGGAACATGACAGCTTCTATCTCGAAAATATCGATCGCCTCCACGAGGAGATTTGCCTCGCAGCGGTTGACGGGTACTTTATGCCTACCCAAAAAGGGAAGCGAGGCAAGAAGGTCAACCGCGGTGAGACGTGGTGGAAGTTGTTTAACGCTTGTCGTGGTGAAGGGGCGAAGCAATGGGAGGTAGTTGCTGAAAATATCCTCCATAGAATCCATGAACTGCTGTATCTAGATGGGGCTATTCAAGTACGCCTTCGATCTTCGAGGTACGACCCAACGAAGGGGGGTTCACGCATCCTATGGCTAGGAACAAGTATCGGCATAGAGGCGAATAATGAAGCGAGAAAAAGACGATCGCAGGACCATTTACAGCATTCGGTTCCGCTGACCATAGATGTCGAAGACGGAAACGCCACTCCTCAAGCTATTGGCAACGACTCCAAACATCTAAAGACGCTAAACCAAAACAAAATGGGCAGAGGGTATGCTGTTTTGTTACTTACAGAGAATTTGTTTAGTCTCTCTATCGAAGATGTATCGAAAATCGCGTCCCATTGCCCAGCTGGATTTCAGGAGCGAATCGAGGAAGTAAGGAATGGTCTGCGAGAAAAAATTAATGATTGCCAGGAAAAATGGTACACGACTTTTGGTTTTGTTGACGCCAAGGAAAAGGTGATTGCGAAGCTCAGAAATCAAATCGCTGTCCTTAGAGAACAACTGAAATGCACAAATAATCCACCAGCCTATATGCGACAGCTTCTTGCTGAGATGGAGCGGAAAATCGAAGAGATAGAAGAGGCTGAAAAAATCAAGATTAAAAAGCAAAGATCTTTAAAAACTCATGATACTAATCTAGCTCGATCTGAACGGCCGAGCGATGAGCAAATAGGTTACATTCTTGGCGTATCGGCTAAAAACGTGAGGGATGCCCGATCCCGGTGCATTAAAAGTATGAAGGCCAGTTCCTAGGGGATTTTGCTTTGTTAGCCATTATATTAGAAGATTAAAGGTTGTTACAATGAATAGAAATAAATTTAAAACGATTGCTCGCCGGGTTATTCTTGGGGTTGGAACAGACGAAGAGAAAACCACTGTTGATTATTGGAGGAGCATCCAGCCTCGCGCTGAGCATATTTATTTGGAGACGCTGCGGGACTATGCTCAATCGGCAGTGCGGCAATTGAAAAAATTAGGTGAAATACCGGAAGCTAAAGTCCTCAGCCAGTCCGCTTGCGGGCTTGGGCTGACGAGAGGCGTTGGAGAAGAGGTTGGGTTTGAGGTTTATTCGGGAGAAATGGCTATTTATCAGCTGAAGGCGATCGAATGGTTCGATAATTCAATCGTGTTCAGTCTTGAAATGCTAGAATGGAAAGAAGATGTCGCACCGACTCCCGACTCGCTGACCGTTTTTTTGACAAGGGACGAAGTAACGATTGATCAGCAGAGTCTATCTGGCCATAGCATCACGCTAACGCTGCGTGATCCTTGCCCAGGAGAGTATTACGAAGTTAAGGTTTTGAGCACTCAACTAAATCGGGTTGACCGGTTTCAGTTCCAAGTCCCCACATGAGCGGTCACCGATCGAAGTGGGACACTTGGCGGTCCCACTCCGGCGACGCTGTCCACGCGACCGGTTACCGCAGTCCTCACCAGGAGCGCCAATGCATCGGGTTGGGCCAACGCTGCACGTTGGGAGGTGCCGATACTTAAATATTTTTTTGCAGAATGCTTCTTCTAAGTGTTGTTCTGCGAATCAAACCTTACAATAGCTGTCTACTGTACCAACAACGAAACAAAGTCTCTTAGGCGACGAAAAGACAACAGTCATGAAATTGGCTGACGCCCTGCTGCTTCGTTCTGACATGAACAAGAAAATCGCTTCCCTTTCGCAGCGGATCAAAGGGAACTGCCGCGTGCAGGAGGGGGAAGTCCCTGGTGAAGAAGCGAATTGGAGCAACGATCTGCTCGACTAGTCGCTTCCCCTGGGCGAAGTTGCTACAATCCGAGACATGGTTCCGGGCGAGCGTGGAGACCTGTTCCACCGGGTTGAGGACTAGTGGCCTCCTTCCGTGTTGCGGGTCGACACACCCAATGGACAATTTCAGACCTCGTACACACGTAAACTGCATCGCGTACCAACGCATCCCTTACTACCTCACGCTGACGGAACCATCTTTTTTACCCTCAAGGCGAATGAACTCTTCGAGCGAATGGGTGATTCAATACTACCCATCGCGGTCGTCGTTCTATCTGTTTGATCTTTCATCGTTCATAGATGGCCTTGATTTCGGTAGATAATGAGGGACGCTTGGACTATGGCATGGATGTTGCGTTGATTTCTTTCGAGAACGCTGCTTGTGCGGTTGTTCCTCTTTTCAGGAAACACGTTTACATACGGAGTTAGGAAAATGAACTGGGATCAGATCAAAGGGAAATGGAAACAAGCCAAAGGTCAAATCCAACAGAAGTGGGGGGAGTTGACCGATGATGACTTGCAAGTTGTCGAGGGTAAAAGAGAAGAGTTGGTTGGCAAGATTCAAGAACGATACGGAATCGCCAAAAAAGAGGCCGAGAAGCAGGTCTGCGACTTCGAGAAGTCATGCAACTGCTGATCGTCTAACAATCGCTCAATTCGAATGACGAGTGTCATAAGGCACTCGTTGTGGCGGCGTTCAATCGGTTTTGGTTGGTTCCTCTTTTTCTTGCGCCGCAAAACTATCTTAGAAGTACTTTTACCTTTGGAGTAAATTCAATATGCGTTACTTTATTACTAGCTGCATCTGTGTTGCTGTATCTACATCTCCTCTCGCGATTCCGGCTTCGGGGCAAGAAGGGGTGGCACCCACGACTCAGAGCATCGGCATCGCTGACAGCAAGACGAAGGGGGCCGCTATCCGCGCCTCTCAGTTGATCGGGATGAATATCGTCAACTCCAGCAACAAAAGTGTTGGCAAGGTTCACGATATCGTGCTCAATGGCAGCAACGGCAAAGTTCAGTATCTGGCGGTGACCTACGGTGGATTTCTCGGCTTCGGGGACAAACTTTTTGCTGTTCCTTACGAAGCGTTTCAACATCGTACCGATCCAGAGGACCGTACCAAGCATCGCTTGGTATTGGATGTCACTCAGGAACAGCTTGATGGAGCTCAAGGGTTTGACCAAAACAGTTGGCCCGACTTTGCTGATGAGAAGTTCACTAGTGAACTCGATCGACGGTATCGAATCGAACGCCGTGATCATGGCGGAAACAAGGGAGTAGACATCAACATCAATCGACGGGGTGTCGAAGTGGATGTGAATCCTTAGTGCCGCTACGCGGCGGGGAGGAAGCGGCCTCTTCGGAGTGCTTTGCAGCGTTGGTAAAAGGGAAGGGGGCTTAGCAAACAATGGCTAAGCTAGATCTCACTTCTACCCCTCACCCCCGGCCCCTCTCCCCGAAGCGGGGCGAGG
>CAYMXM010000015.1:0-25793 GCA_964394065.1 uncultured Pirellula sp.
GGACATGCCCCCGCGGGTAGCGAGAGGCTCTCAGCGCCAGCGGGGCACTTGAACATCCCGGAGGAGAGACCGGCTCACAGCGCTGACGGCGGCGTTGATTAGAAGCGTTGTTTAACGGAATGAATTCCGTTCTACATTAGTCGTTTCCAGCTCCCGCCCCCAATGCACGTCTTGCAGACTCCCAACTCAGGGCTGGACATGCCCCCGCGGGTAGCGAGAGGCTCTCAGCGCTAGCGGGGCACTTGAACATCCCGGAGGAGAGACCGGCTCACAGCGCTGACGGCGGCGTTGATTAGAAGCGTTGTTTAACGGAATGAATTCCGTTCTACGTTCGGTCGACAAAACTTTCCGATCTTCTATGATGAGGGATTAACTATAGATCGCTAATCAACCCCCAGAATCCCGTCATGGCAACGCTATCTGAATCTTCCCCCATTTCGTCGGCAGATCCCTATTTCCAAGAGCTTTTCGCGGACCGCATCGGCGGTGTTTCCTACGGGAAGGGAAACGAAATCTATAAATTTGAAAAGATCAAGCGGGCGAAGCGGAAGGCGTTAGCGGATTATCCCGATCGGTTGTTGATCGATTTTGGGATCGGCGAAAACGATTCTTTAGCCGATTCGACCGTTCGGGACGCTCTTTATGCACAAGCCAACCGGGAAGAAAACCGGGGCTATATGGACAATGGGAACGGAGAGTTCAAGCAAGGGGTTGCGCGGTTCATGAAACGCCAGTTTGGTGTTGAACTCAATCCTGCAACCCAGGTCAACCATTGCATCGGTAGCAAAACCGCCTTGTCGATGCTCCCCGCTTGCTTCATCAATCCCGGGGATATCACGATGATGACGGTCCCCGGCTACCCCGTCGCCGGAACTCACACCCGTTACTACGGAGGGACGGTTCACCGACTCCCACTCCTCCCCGAAAACGGTTTCCTTCCCGACTTAAAAAACATCTCAGACGAGGTCTGGGAAAAGACCAAGATGTTGGTCGTAAACTATCCCAACAGCCCGACCGGGCAAGTTGCGACGCGCGCGTTCTATGAAGAGATTATCGAACTAGCGAAAGAGAAGCGATTCATCATCGTTCAAGATGCCGCGCATATTCTGTTGACCTTCCAAGGAGAGCCTCTGAGCTTCCTTCAAGTCCCTGGAGCGATGGATGTCGGAGTCGAAGTTCATTCGATGAGCAAGGGCTTTGACATGATTGGATGGCGGATCGGATGGGTCTGTGGAAACTCCAAAATCGTGCAAGCGTTCGCAGACGTGAAAGACAACTGCGATAGCGGGCAATTCGGCGCGATCCAACATGCGGCGGTCACCGCGCTCGACAATCCTGAAATCCCCAAGAGGATCAATGCAAAGTATCGCCGCCGCCTTGATAAGCTGGTCAAGTGTCTGCGCGATTGTGGATTCAACTGCAACGTTCCTGGTGGAAGCTACTTCCTTTACACACAAGCTCCTAAGGGAATCGAGGGTGGCCCTTCGTTTGCAAACGCAGAAGAGGCTTCGCAGTATTTCATCACCCAGCACTCGATCGTCACGGTGCCGTGGGACGATGCCGGACCTCATCTCCGCTTCTCGGTGACCTACGAAGCGAAGGATGAAGCAGCTGAAGACCATTTGATGGCAGAGACGAAGAAACGAATCTGCGCGTTGAAGTTCAAGTTTTAAGGCTTAGCGACGCGATGAGCCATCAGCCAGAATTGCAACCTCACGTGTGCTGTTTGGGAAACCCCGTCGCGGGAAACCCAACGCAGTTCGTCATGTCACGCGCCGCACGTGAGCATGGTCTCGACTGGGAGTTTTTCACTTCGCAAGTCGATCCCGCCGAGTTTGAGATCGCCTTTCGAGGGATCCAAGCGCTCGGACTCCAAGGGATGGCGTTTCTCGATCCGTTTCAGCAGGTGGCGGTTCCGTTGCTGGATACTCTGACCGAGAGTGCCATTCATCTCAATCGAGTCACCGTAGCTAGGTCCGATGGCAACTCTTGGTTGGGTGACAACCTGCTGGTCACCGCAATATGGCAAACACTCTCCTCCCATCGCTCAGCCTCCTCCTCGAGCAATCGAATTCTCTTCATCGGAGATCCTGGGCTAGGTCGCGCGTTGGAAGCAGGACGGAACGATGCCGATTGGGAACTGTCGATTTGGCCTTCGGAGTCGAGCGAAGAGGGAGAGGAAAAGCTTGAGACGATTCTTTCTCAAGGGCATTGGGGGCTCGTCATCGATCACGAGATCGACGGTGCAGCCTCTCGTTTAATTTCGCAGATTCGTTGGGATGCCGATCCGGTTTTTCTCAACCTCAATCGTGCGGAGCCTCGCGTTCGACGCAAGCTTTGTGAAACATTAAAATCGCGAAACTTCACGCCGATAGATCAAGTCGAGTGGCTTGCGATGGAGGCAGTTGCAAACTTTCACTTCTGGACCGGGGCGACTCCTTCGCTCGACGCGATTCGAGAATCGCTAGAGGAATACCTGCAATGGTGAGATGGAGTAGTATTCAATGCGCCGCGCGGGGGCTTGTCGTTCTCGTCTCGACGCAACGCAATGCTAGGATCCATCTATTCGCAACAGGTATCTGTTTGATCTTGGGGGTAGTTTTGAGAGTTAATACCCAAGACTGGATCGCTCTTTCGTTGGCGATGGGATTGGTCTGGATTGCAGAAGGGCTCAATACCGCCTTGGAGTTTCTCGCCGATGCTTGCTGCCCCGAGAAGCATCCACTCATCCGAAACGCCAAGGATGTCGCTGCCGGCAGCGTCTTGATCGCAGCCCTCTGCGCATGCTGCGTAGGTGCGCTGGTTTTCTTGCCACCAATGCTGAAGGATTGATGTCGCCCGCTGCGTAAGCGAGGCCGCGTAATCACAACCCGACGCGTTAGCGAGGGACAGCGCTGGCAACCACGCATCCAACGCAACGCCGCACACCACGCCCTTCGTGCCTCAGGGATGTGCCACCCGACCCCTGGGATATTCCCGACAAGGGCCGCGCTCACTCGCGACGCTATCCCTCGCTAACGCGTCGGGTTGTGATGGAGGGGACGTTTTGCGTCCGCCCCCTTAACACCAACTCAGGTTGATGACTCTTGCATGGAGCTGAACTCTTCCTCGGTGGGGAACCTGGATACTCGGTATCGAATGGGGTAGTAGAATTCTTCTGCGGCAAGCAAAACCCCGCAGTGCATCTCCACTTCTTCCCAATCGTATCCGCGGAGGCTTTTATCTTCAGCCATGAAATAGAGCAGGTCCGTTCTGGGGAGGAGTGAATCGATCCCTTCGGTGATAAGGCTGTAGGACTTTACTTCTTCTGTACCCTCCTTTTGGCGAGCGCTAAACGAAGCGACAAAAGGAGCGCTGCTGTCTGCTTCAAAGAGAGAATTGAGAAACGCTTGTTGGTCGTTGTAAAGGCCGCCGAGAAAGTAGAGCCGAAGCGTCTCGAACTGGCCGCGTATCGCATGATCCTTGGGCGGTTCCCAATCGACCCATTCGTCGTCGACCAACATGATGGGGAGTGGTGATAGCGGGCGATCTGGATTCTCTCGAACCTTCTCTGCGACGCTGAAGATCGCGTCGAGAGCTGCTTCGTCCTGGCTGTCAGCGATCAGTGCAGAGCTTCGATCAGGGACGATAGCTACTGCTGGGCCGGTGAAGTTTCTGCTTCGAATGAGCTCGGTGAGGAGAATGCGTGAAGAGTCGTATCCATCGCCGCTCAGGTGACACAAGACATGGTCTCCCAATGCAGCATAGTTTTCGGTAGCATTGTTCAGATTGTGCCTAGCATCCTCAAGCGCTTGATACAGCCCCACTCCCCATTCGTCTAACTGACTTTGGTTGATGGAACGCATCGAATCTTCGGTGTCGTGAACGACTCCAAGGCAGAGATGCTCCCCGATCGGGACGTAGGGAAGCTCGAACGCAGGATTGCCATCGACTTTGCTTTTAAACTTGAGCGACTCCAGCATGCTCCTAGGCCAAATTTTTGGCATCAGTTGCGTTTTGATACTCTCATACTCGGAATTCAAATCTGGGGCCCCAACGCCGAAGATTCCAGCCAGTTTTTGGATATGGTCGGGTCGGTCCTCCAAGTTTAGTTTGCAGTGCTCGTGGTATATGTTTTCTAGGTTGATGGTTATGTTCTTATCGAGGCGAAGAATTGAGAATTCGTCTAGATTGAAACGAAACTGTCCTCCCGTGCGGCGATGAAGCTCTTTCATCAGGGACTCGCCGAAGGCTTGTGGTGAAGGGTTCGCGTTGTCTGACATGGAGGGGGTTCTCGTGATTGAGTAATATTGAAGCAGAACTCATCGTTCCAGCAGGGGACGAACGTTTCCAGAGCCACGGGGGCCGTTTGTTTATGTTCAATCGCCCCGCCAGGGTCTGCCAGGAGAATGACAAAGTCCGTTTCTATCGTGTCCCCTTTCTTCGAGATCACTCCGTAAAACTCCATTTCGGGCTCATAATGGTTCGGGAGATTGGCGAAGAATTGGGAGCCGGGCATAACTCCAATTGTAGCGATGCATTGCCATGGGCGTGGCGGGGCTGCCAAGCGACTCGACATGGTGTAAATGTTATATCGATCGGAGTAGACATGAAGATAAAGCATCTCCGAAGAGCGAGATGACTTAGTCGCGAAGTGCGAGGCAGCTCCTACAATGGATCCGACAAGGAGAACAGCAAAGAGGACGAGGGTGACAGTTCTTCTTGTCATAGAATCACCTTGCGTTTTGATCATGTGCGCTTCGCAATGTCTGAATCGCGAAGCGATGGTAGCGGAAGGGTGCAAGTTTGGGCTGTCAATCCCGAAGGGATCGCAGAAGCGTTCGAGTTACCAGCAGCGAGCGAGAAACTTGGCCATCTACTCTAATCACTTCCCTCTGACCTTTAGCCTTAAGCCTTAAGTCTTTAGCCTTAAGCCTCACCCAAAATACTTCACTCCGTTTTGGAACAGCAGCAGTCCTTCCCCATGTTCGGGTTGCACATCGCGTCGGGTCCAATGGGGATGGTTGGTTGGAAAGAGATGACGCTCGGGGTGAGGCATCAAGCCGAAGATTCTTCCCGACGCATCGCAGATGCCGGCGACGTTCAACTCGGCGCCGTTGGGATTCACAGGATGGGGCAAGGGCTCCTCGCTCGTCTTCCCGTCGGAGTCGCAGTACTGAAGGGCGATTTGTTGATTTGCTAGAAGATGCTCCTTGGCAGCCCCATCTCGGAAGAGGAATCGTCCTTCCGCGTGGGCCATCGGGTAGTAGCATTGTTCGATACCACGGAGAAAGACACACTTGTCCGAGGCTGGTTTCAAGTGTACCCATCGGTCCTCGAATCTTCCCTGTCGGTTCCAGGTGAGGGTCGCAGGAGGAGTTCCCTCGGCTTCTTCAAAGAAGATGCCGAGCCGCATCATGATTTGAAACCCGTTGCAGATGCCTAGAACCAGCCGGTCCTCTTGCTTGAACATCTCCAGCATGTCGCTGAGAAAGGTGTGGATCTGCGTCGCTAGGATCCGGCCGGCTGCAATGTCGTCTCCATAGCTGAATCCCCCGGGGAAGCAGATGATCTGAAATTTGTTCGCGAGTTTCGGATTCTCGATCAATTGATTGACGTGAAGGCGAGCGGGCAAGGCCCCCGCCAGTTCAAACGCGTAGGCGGTTTCCAGATCGCAGTTGGTGCCGGGTGCTCGCAACACGAGAACATTGGGTTTCGCCATGCCGAATTTCAATTCTTCTACGCTGAGGGATTCTTGGGGTAAAACAAAAATATACCCCGGGGCGAAACCCCGTCGATCCCAATGTAGAACGGAATTTATTCCGTTAAACGACGCTTCCAATCAAAGCCGCCATCAGCGCAGTGAGCCGGCTTCTTATTCAGGGCACTTGAAGCCTCCCATCACAACCCGTGGCGTTAGCGAGGGACAGCGTCGCGAGTGCACGTGGTCCTTCGCCGAGAATGTCTCGGCGCCGGGGGGCACGCCCCTGAGGCACGAAGGGCGTGTTGCGGTACCTTGCATGGGATGCCTAGTTTCCAGTGCTATCCCTCGCTAACGCCACCGGTTGTGATTTTCGGGCCTCGCTTACGCGTCGGCCAAACATATCAAACACCTTATACTCGCGCCGATTCGTAAGGCCAGATAGGGGTAACGGAATGAATTCCGTTCTACCTTGGTGAGCCGGCTTCTTATCTACCTTAGCGGTTCAAACTCGATAACCACGGCGCGGTGGTCCGACGGGTAGGGAGAGAGGACGATGTCGGCATTCTCCGCCGATTCTCCAACGATCTCTCCTAGTACAGGCTTCAATCCGATCGAGTAAACGAAATCGATTCGATCGTGGATTTCCCGCTCGGAGGGCTTCGGGGTCCAGGTATGGGCAGGTTTCTTGACCGGATCCTTGTGGACTGCACGAAGGGAATCTTCAAAACCAGCGTCGATCATCATCCGACTTTGAGGCCAGGCAACCGCGATGGGGATTCGTCCCGCTGCACGCACCTCTTCGGTCCAATCGAGATGGGAAGGCTCGTTGAAATCCCCCGTCACCACGATCGGAGACTTCTCCCGGAGGGGAATGCTCATGTCCATGAGTAGACGAGCAAGATCATTGCTGCGGGAGCGAACCGCTTCTGCGATCGCTTCCCCGGAGGTTCGGATGAATGGGTTTCCCTCGCCGTAGGGAATATCGGCCAATTGATAGGGCTGGTAGGGGGCGGCGGGGAGATGGGTATTGTAAATCCAAAGTTTGCCAACGTTTTCCGTCTCTACTTGAACTCCGAGCCGGTTCGGCGATTCTGCAACGACTGGAAAGCGAGTGAGGATCCCGCCCTTCGGCTGCTTGATGAATCGCATGCCGGTCAACTTTCCTAATGCATCTCCCGTTTCGTGGACTTCTTGAAGTCCGACGATATCCGCTTTTCCTTTTCGAATAACTTCTGCCGTCGCTTCGGTCCCTCCATGTTTACCATCGACCCAGATATTGAAGGACATGACTCGCAGTCCTTTGGTCTCTTGAGGGGCCCCTTGAAGCGCTCCGGTTAGCCCCATCACGATCCCCGCTGAGCCAATCCCCTGCAATAGGTCGCGCCGTCGGATTCGACCGTCGGCGTGCGTCGAAAAGTTCTTGTTCATGGAGGGTAGTTTAGCAGGTTTCAGACTTCAGGTTTCAGGGAAAACCGGGGGAATAACCACGAATCGAACGAATCTTACGAATCAGGCTTGAGGGGTGAGGCTTGAGACTTGAGGAAGAAGAGGGCTTGCGCCGGGCTGTAAAAAGGTTGGTGTTGACACGATATTTCGGACAGTTGTTTTTATTCCGCAGTAAGCGTTTTTCGTCCGACCGGGGCTCGTCCCCGTCGGACATGAAGCGAATTGAGGAACAAAACTTGCGCAAAGCCAATTCCTCACACCCCCAACCTTTTGACGGTCCAGGCTTGGGTCTTATCCGCGATTATGCGGCGCCGCTTCGCGGTGAAGTGCTTCAACGTGGCCCGGGCGTCTCGCCTGGAGTTGCGAAGGTCGCTCCGGGCGAGACGCCCGGGCCACGATCCCTCTGCTCGGCTTAGATGTACTAGATATACTCTCGGCCCAAAATCATGCTCATCGCCGCTTTCCAAACGGTATTTGCCGCGTTGCAGATGATTTGCGAGGTTCCCCACCTTCCGCCCCAGGCGGGCATGATGAAGAGGCAGATCGTGAAGACGATGAGGGCGAGCGCGGCAACTGTGCCGTCGATGGGTTGGGTTCGGGCGACAGGGACGGGTTCGTTGTATCGGGAATACCGCTTGAACTTGGGAGGAGTTAGCTCCTGAATCGCTTCGAACTCGACATCGATCCCTCCTTCGCTGTTGGTCCATTTGTTTCGGCAGACCACGCTCCAGAGAATATCTTGGTTGAAAAGCTTGGCCTTCTTGCCGATCGCAACCCGTTTGGCGGCTGAGCTTGGCATGCGGACGGTGAAGGAATCGCGGCTTTGTTCGACGACTTCCACCTTTCTATTCAACATCCCGAGCTTTAGCGATGCTGCCGACTGTGGGCCTGTAACCTTACAACGATAAGCTGCAGTTCGATCGTTCATGGTATGCGAAGGATGAGAAGATGGGATGAATAGGCTACGTACGGAAAGTCCCTTCTAAACCTTGGGATCTTTTTTGCTTCAGGGCCTCAATTCTTCACCCCATTTCCCAAGTTTCTACCTTGTTCAAGGATCGAGAGTGGGGGATGGGTAGGATGCACTGAATGCGAGGATTGTGTCGAGTTTACTGCATGCAACGAATTTGTCGGCTGGTTTATGAATAGTGAGGGTAACGGATCTAGGAGTCGATCCCGTTCTAAGGCGAGTGGCAGATAAAAAACTACTATCACAACCCGACGCGTTAGCGAGGGACAGCGCTGGCAACCAGGCATCCCATGCGAGGTCTCACGGCACGCCCTTCGTGCCTCAGGGACGTGCCACCCCGAACCAAGAGACATATCAAACGAGGGTGACGGTCACTAGCGACGCAATCCCTCGCTAACGCTTCGGGTTGTGTGGGGACAGCTCTTAGTAGGTTTTTCATCTACCTCTCGCCAAACGGATCTTTTATAGGCCGCTCGACTCGTACGCCTGGGAACTACAGTGAGAACGACGGATTTTCTTGCCAGCTGGATACTGCCGGTCGCCTTTGGCGTCGCCGCTTTGTCTGGCGCACAGGTTGCGCTGGCTCAGGTCCCCGGAATTTGCACCGCTCCCGATGGTGAAGCTTGGAAAGAGGTCCCTGCATTTCTCATGGATCCACAGGATGGGCAATCCGTAAAGGGAGCTTCCTCCTCCACCGTACCCCTTCCAAGACGCTCGAGCCCTTCTCGGATTGCGAACGCTCCCTCTCCGGGACGCGATGAAGCAGCTCTCTTAAAATGGTTGAAAGAACGAGATTCCAAACCCATCCCCCAAGGGGCAACAGCGAGCGAGCCTTCCTACGGCGCCTCCCCCAACAGTGGTTCTCCAAACACCGGTTCTCCACCGTGGGTTGGAGTTCCTCCCCGAGAGGTTCATGCGACCCCCGTCTCCTCCAGGAACCCATCCTACTACTCGCCTCATTCCATCCCTTCGATTGCGCGACTGCAGTCAGCCGGGGATGATGACGATCTGCTAGCCCCGACACCGACCCTCAACAATCCATCGCAGGGGGGGAGCAATGATCTTTTGGGAGGGGACGATCTTCTTCAAGGAGGAGCTGGACTTGGCGGATCCGGGGATCCCCTTTCGAACATGGGGCCCGACGCGGCTCGCGAAAAGGAACGTGTCCATAGCAAACCTAGTGGAGCTGGTGGTGCCAACGATCTCCCGCCGGGAGTCGATCCCCACTGGGAGATATTCGTAAACGATCGCTACCCGTCGGCGATCAAGTGTGCGAAATGCCATCAACAAATCTACGACGAGTGGCGAGTCAGCGCGCATGCTTACGCGGCGATCTCCCCGATGTTCACTCGATTCGAACAGAAGATCACGGAGCTTTCTCGCGGAACGGCGGGGACGTTCTGCATGCGATGCCATGCCCCTGTCGCAACGCAAGTCGACTTCCCAAGAGATGCCCCGATCTTTCAAGGTTCCGCTACCTTTCGAGAAGGGATCACCTGCATCGCTTGCCATCGCGTCGTGGAGCGATACGGTCGAGTCAACGGAGAGCGTCGCATCGAGACCGGTTCGGAATACGATCCGATGGTAGGAACGCTCGGCGGTGATGGTGTTCGCGAAGTCGTCGCCAACCGAGACAACTACAAGGTCAAGATCGACCCGAGCGACAAACGCCCTTTGCAACCTATGCACCGCGAGGCCATTCAGTTCGAACAGCTCAGCGATAGCTCCTTCTGTGCAGGATGCCACCAAGTAGTCGTTCAACCGGGGATCGCGCTCGAGGTGGTCTATCAACAGTACCGCCAAGGCCCCGCTTGCAAGAAAGGGGTCTCCTGCCAAGACTGCCACATGGGGGCTGTTCCCGGGAAGGCTCTTGGCTACACGACAGTCGCCGCTGCAGTCGTCAACGAGAAAGCGGTGAACGCGCAGCGCAAACATGCGAACCATGTCTTCTATGGACCGTCGGTTCCACTCGCGCACCCTGGGCTTTTTCCTCACAACGAAAAGTCGCTCCGCTGGAGTCCTGATGCATGGCTCCTCTTCGACCATCGACAAGGTTGGGGGACCGAGGTCTTTGAGAGGGGACTCGCAAACGGACAGTTTCACATGCAGTTCCCAGAGCCGTGGAGGAACGCGCAAGAACGACGAGACGCGCGCAAGGTTCTCGACGAGAATCAAAAACTCCTCGATTACAAACGGCAGACCGCGCAGCAGATCATCGAGAACGGTTCTAAGATCGATGGCCCCTTCTTCTCTGGGCAACCCGTCGCAGGAAAGGCATTGAACTTTTCTTTTGTCGTGAGCAACTTGAGCGAAGGGCACAACATGCCTAGCGGATCCCTCGGTGCTCAACCTCAGTTGTGGCTCAACGTCGCTTTGATCGGTCCGACCGGTGAACGGCTTTGGGAATCGGGGGACTTGGATAGCAACGGTGACTTGCGAGATCTCCATTCGTTGGACGTTCGGGCGAAACGGATTCCGATCGATTTGCAACTGACGAACTTCCAAACCAAATTTCTGATCACGAATGCTAAGGGGACGGAGCGTGAGATGTACTTGCCCGTCAATGTCGATATCGACCCTTTACCCTTCTTCCGACCGGGGACTGTTCCTTACTCGGTCCTGAACCATCCTCCTTTCATCCGGATGGAGGCCCATAGCATTCCGCCGTTGGATTCTCGCACGTCGAAGTATCGAGTTCCCGCAGAATTGATGAAGATGCCGGGTACTTATCGATTGAGCGTTCGGTTGCGAAGCCGCGTCGAACCTCCCTATTTCATGCTCTTCTGCGGTGGAACGCCCGATATGCTCAACGCCCTCAATGAATCGATCTTGGATATTCATCCCTACTCAACGGAGTTCGTCGTTCACTAGACGAATAAGGGGGAAATCGATGATTCGTTTGAAGAGCATACTGACTCAATGGAAGAGTATGAAGAGTATAGCGCGTAATACATCCGCTCCCCTCGCCCCTCTTAGGGGAGAGGGGCTGGGGGTGAGGGGTAGAAGTGCTAAGAACAAAAACTTCGTTGGAAACCGTGTACTTCACGCTCCCCTCCCCGATCCGTTGGATCGACCCTCCCCAGAGGGGAGGGTAAAGCCTCTCCTGCTTGGCATCTCAATCGTCCTAAGCCTATTCACCTCCTCGCAATCCGCGATCGGTCAGACCAACCCGTATGCTCCGATGACCTTCGATCGAAGTGGGTTCACGCAACAACTCCCGATCGAGGTTGGAACCAATCGTTACACCTCGGATCCAGTCTGGTCGCCAGGAGGAATGGGAAGCCCATCGAGTCCTCATGCCGATAACAATCTCACGTTCAATTCTCTCCTTAGCAACCCCGCAACCGACTCACCACTCAACCCCTTGGCTCTCCATAGTGGAAGCATCGGGGTTGCAGACGTACAAGCCCGACGCATAACCGAGGAGTCTGCATTGGCTCCTCACATGTCCCCTCAAAGCCAACTCGTTCCACTTCAGTGGGGGGACTTTACTCCGAATAGACACACGCCTCTTCCTCGCGAGCCGTGGCGTGAGATCGAGACCTACTATGGGAAGTCGATGGTCGAGGTGCAGCGTCCATGGGTGGAATGGTGGCGACCTTTCTATACGGGTGGGATGTACGATCCGGGGATCGAGGTTTTCAGCGACGTCAACTTGCTCACCCCTTCGTTTATTGTCTACGGTGACTATCGAACGGGGGTAGGGGTACATCGAGTTGGAGGAGAACACGTCCGGAGTTGGGCACATCGATTGAACCTTGAGATGGACATGCGGTTCACAGGGACCGAGCGCTTTCACATGTTCGTCGGGCCGCTGGATCATGGTGGGCAATTCACCCGTCTAGACTTCTCCGAAAGCCCAGCGCGATTTGAAACGAAGATGGACTTCCAGCCCGACACGGCATTCTTCGAAGGAGATCTCGGAGCGATCACAGGGAGTCTGATGGGGACAGATGCACCGTTCGATTTACCTTTCACGATGGGGTTGGTTCCCCTGTTGTTTCAGAATGGAATCTGGATGGAGGATGCCATCTTAGGGGTAGCGGTCGGATCCCCGTGGCGACACTCCAACGCATTGAACTGGTCCAACTACGATGTGACCTTCTTCGCGGGGTTCAATCAGGTAACCAGTCCCGCGTTCCAAAACGACAACAATGCGGCATCGGTCTTCGGGAGTGCGTTGTTTGTCGAAGCGTACAATGGCTACATCGAAATGGACTACGCATACCTTCACGATCAAGACGGCCAGGAGCGTTCCTATCACAACGCAGCGATCGCTTACACCCGTCGCTATTTGGGGCGGATCTCGAATACGGTCCGATTGATCGGGAACATCGGGCAAGAAGGACCTGTAGTCGATCGCTCCGCAGACGGGGGGCTCCTCATCATCGAGAACAGTCTTGTCTCCTCCCAACCGAGCCACTTTGTACCTTATTGGAATTTATTCGTGGGAAGTGGACGTCCTCAGAGCGTGGCCCGGGCTGCGAATGCAGGAGGGATTCTGAAGAACGTTGGTATCAACTTCGAAACCGATGCGTTGACCGGCTACCCAACCCTCACACCGACCGGAGCGAACTCCTACGGTGGTGCGGTTGGTTTCAATTTATTGTCCGCCGACTTCTATCGTCAGTGGATGGTGGAGTTTGCCGCCTTGGATAGTTTCGGCAACCCTGCGATTAGCAACATCGCAGGCCCTCAGTATGCGCTGGGAACGCGCTACCAGCATGCGATCAACAATCGTTGCCTCTGGAGGATCGATGTCATGAACGGCTGGTTCGACAACGCCCCCAACATTCAAGGAAGCCGCGTGGAATTCCGCTGGAAGTTTTAGGGTGGAGGGGGAATTCAACGCAGAGTCGCGGAGGCGCAGAGCGGCAGCGACTTTCTTCTCTGCGTCCCTGCGCCTTCGCGACTCTGCGTTTCATTCTCTACTCGGGCGGGCCGCCCCGAACCTCGATTGTTTTATTGTCGATCAAGCGTGTCGAGCCTAACCGAGCGGCGATGATGGCTACCGCTGGCTCGCTCAATCTGTCGATGGGCTCTAACGTATCTGGGTCGACGATCTTCGCATAATCGATCGAGTCTACTGGTGCCTCCAAAAGGATGGATTCCATCTCTTTCTCGATCTTGGAAACCTCTAGCTCTCCCGATTCGGCAAGCGCTTCTGCACGTTCAAGAGCTCGCCAAAGTCCAAGCGCTCGCGCTCGTTCAGATTCACTCAAATAGCGATTGCGACTGCTCATCGCCAACCCATCTTCCTCCCGGACCGTTTCGCATGTCTCGATGCGAATGGGAAGATTGAGCTCTTCGACCATCGTTCGGATCACGGCAACTTGTTGGTAATCCTTCCTTCCAAAGTAAGCGACATCCGCTGGAGCGATCATAAAGAGCTTTAGAACAACCGTCGCCACCCCGCGAAAGTGTCCCGGGCGGATGGCACCTTCCCATCGGTTTGCGACCGACGGTGGCTCGATGTAGGTGGAATGCCCAGGTGCATAAATCTGTTCTGGAGTCGGAACAAAAACGAGGTCGCATCCGACTCGATGAAGCTTCTCAAGGTCGGCGTCGAGCGTCCTGGGGTACTTGGCAAGATCTTCGCTGGGACCGAACTGGGTTGGATTGACAAAGATCGTTGTTGCTACGACCTCGCATTCTTTCTTGGCCCGTTCCACCAGAGAAATATGTCCTGCGTGAAGCGCCCCCATCGTAGGAACCAATCCCGTAACTCTTCCTTCCGAACGTTCGAAACGAATTTGAGAGTAGACCTCGTGCGGAGAATGAAGGATGCGCATGGGTGGTAGGAATCTTGGTTGGTAAGAGGGTTATGAACTCAACGAGGGAGCGGATATCTAAGCCGCTCCGCGGCGCATAGTAGCGTTCTCCTACCGTGATGGCAAAAGTTCCAGCTCAGTCAGAACCGGCTTCAGAGCTTCTGCCCATTTCTTGTAACCCACTTCGTTGGGATGGAGCAAATCCGGGAACTCCTCCAATTTTGCATCCCCTTTTTCGTCGGCGAATAGGGTCCAAGTATCGATGACGGTGACTTGTGGGAATGCCTTCGCCACTTCGCGGTATAACTTATTGATCTCGACAATGCTTTCGGAGGAGCGGGACTTGGAGTGGGATGCGGGAAAGACCAAGCAAAGAACGACGGGCGTTTTGCTGTTGTGCTCCTGAATCTCTTTTAGGATGAGCTGTAGGTTCTCCGCGATCACCTTCGGCTCCGCTTTCTCCTCAAGATCATTGGTCCCCATCAGGAGCACAATTCCTCTGGGATTCAAATCCAAAACATCTTCTCGCAGTCGATAGAGCATCCCGCGAGTCGTATCCCCGGAAATACCTCGGTTCGCAAATTTGCTACCTGGGAACAAGTTCCGGAAGTTATCCCCCCAGCCCTGCGTAATCGAGTCTCCGAAGAAGACGACCGAACCTTGATCCGATTCTCGTTTGGCTTCCCAGCCGGCACGACGTGTCTTCCAAAGGTTCTTAAACCAATCGTAGCGGCGTACCGGCCCCGAACCTTGGAACCCCTCATCGGTCTCTGGTAACGCGTAGTGATCACTCCCGGTTCCCCCCTCCTTCTTCTCTTGACCAAGGAGATTCCCCTGCAAACTCAACACCAAACCGCAGAGGAGCGACAGTCGAAAAGCAACAAAACGTTTCATGTTATCTCGAAAAAAGGGTACTTAAGGAGAAGCAATATGGCTGGGAGAGCCCTTATCTGCCAACCGAGTATTGTAACCTCCTCCTCCCTTCTTTTCTTCCTTAAGCCTCTTCTTCCGTGTATTCCGTGGTTCTCCCCCACTTTCAAACTTGACACCGACCGTCTGGACGGTATTTGTAGAAATGGCCTCCAAACCTTCTCTTTCGTTCCCTATCGATGATGCACTTCCAGATTTACCCTGCTACTTCCGTCGTGCGTAACCTCCGCACTCATCCCCTCCTCCATGCCGCGATCGCACTACTCGCATTCAGTGCAGGCTGCGGGACTCCGATTGAAGGCGAACCCCCACCTCCACCGAAGGTCGATGCCAAGAACCCAATCGAAGGGGAAGTCACAAGCTACATCGTGCAAACCGGAAACGCACACGCGACCGAACGAGTCGAGCTTCGCGCTCAGGTCAGCGGACTCCTTGAACAAATAGATTTCAAGGATGGAGACGTCGTTGAGAAGGATAAAATTCTATTCGTCATCGATAAAGGACCTTTCCTAGCCAAATTGCAATACGCAGCAGCCCAAAAAAAGGAGGCCACAGCGAACCTTCAAAAGGCCAAGCAATCGAAAGCGAGGGAGGTCGCTGCTGCTCAGCAAACGCTCCGAGAGGCAGAACTCCGATTGGCACAAGCGCAACACGATCGAAACACTAGGCTCCTCGCTACCAACTCCATTTCTCGACAAGATTACGACGAAACGGAATCGACGCTCCAGACCGCTCAAGCGCAACTTCTCACTAGCCAAACGGAGCTAGAGCAAGCGAACGTCGACTACGACAACAATATCGACAGTGCTGAAGCTTCCTTGGAGCTCGCGGAGGCGGAGGTGAAATCGGCGACAATCGATCTTAAATTCTGTACGATTCTTGCCCCCTTCGACGGGCAAATCGATCGTCGAGCTTTTGATGTCGGAAATTACATCTCGGCACAACAATCGAATGTGCTAGCGACCATCGTAGCGCAAAAAGAAATCTATGCTTATGCTTCGATCAGCGAAGAGGAACTCGCGACGATTCATAAACTCTACGGAACGACCATCTCTAAGGATAACCCGATCAAGATCTTCATGGGGAGAGGGGACGAACAAACATTCCCCTATGAAGGTGAAGTCGACTACATCTCCCCCACCGTGCAAGCGGGTACAGGAACCGCGCAAGTCCGTGGCACCTTTCCGTACAACCGAGAGATTCTACCGGGAATGTTCGTTCGGATCCGCATCCCTACCGAGGTGAATGCGAAAGCGCTTCAAGTCCCCGAACGAGCGATCGGATACGACCAAGCGGGAACGTTTGTATATGTCGTTTCTCCCGAGAATGTGGTGGAACGAAGAGCCGTTGTCGTGAAAGATGCGGTCGGCAATCTTCGAGTGATCGAAGGATCAGTTACCACCGAGGATCGAGTCATCCAAGATGGACTTCAAAAGGTCCGGGGAGGGATGACGGTCACAATTGCCACGGAGGAAGAGGAGAAGAAAGCGGAAGAAAAACGGTAGGGCGCAAGCCCTCCGGTGAGCGGCGGGCGAAGCGTAAGCGAGGCCCAAAAATCACAACCCGTGGCGTAAGCGAGGGACAGCGTCGCGAGTGCACGTAGCCCTTGTCGGAATATCTCAACGCCGGGTGGCACGTCCCTGAGGCACGAAGGGCGTGCCGTGAGACCTTGGGTGAGGGCCTAGTTGCCAGCGCTGTCCCTCGCTTACGCCACGGGTTGTGATGCCTGATGCGATTAATTCCTACGACATACAACTTTTTGTAACCACCAACGGACGACGCGTGTCCAATTATGTTTTATAGATTCTTCATCGATCGCCCTATCTTCGCAAATGTCATCGCGATCGTCACGATGATCATCGGGGCTGTTTGTTTGGTCGGGCTCCCCGTCGAGCAATACCCCAAGCTCACACCACCCACCGTTCAAGTTACCGCGACGTATCCCGGTGCGAACGCGAAGGTGTTGGCTGATACCGTTGCCGGCCCATTGGAGCAAGCGGTCAACGGGGTCGAGAACATGCTCTACATGAACTCGGTCTGTTCCGACAACGGGACCTATACTCTGACGGTAACCTTCGAAGTCGGTGTCGACTTAGACCAATCCCAAGTCCTCGTCCAAAACCGAATCGCAACCGCCCTACCTCGATTGCCCCAGGAAGTGCAGCGCCTCGGCGTTACAGCGCAAAAGCAGTCGACGAATATGGTGATCGTCATCGGGCTTACCTCTCCTAACGGGGAGCACAACGGTCTCTTCTTGACGAACTTCGCCGAAATACAAATCAAGGACATTCTGAGTCGTCTCCCGGGTGTTGGGAGTACGCAAGTCTTCGGAGAGAGCAGCTATGGAATGCGGATCTGGATCGACCCAGAGAAACTGAAGTCGCGAGAACTCACCACGGAAGACGTCATCGCTGCCATCAGCGCCCAGAACGTGCAAGTGGCTGCTGGCCAAATCGGCCAACGTCCCGCGAATAGCGATCAAACCAATCAGTTCACCGTCTCCACCCAAGGTCGCTTCAGCAAAGAAGAAGAGTTTGGAAACATCATCGTCAAATCGGTCGAAGATCCCGTGAGCGGTGCCCGTTTGACCCGAGTCAAAGACATCGCTCGGATCGAACTCGGGTCGCAGAGCTACGCCTCTTGGATGGAGGTAAGTGGCATCCCCGCAGCCGGTGTCGCGGTCTTTCAACTCCCGGGGGCCAACTCCCTGAGCGTTGCGAAGGCTGTTGAGAAGCAGATGGAGGAGCTCGCCCACACCTTGCCCGAAGGAGTGGAGTACAACATCGCCTTCAATCCGACGGAGTTTGTGGAGGAGTCGATCCATGAGGTCTACAAGACTCTTATCGAGGCAGGGGTTCTGGTCCTCATCGTGATCTTGGTCTTCTTACAGGATTGGCGCGCACTGCTCATTCCCGCAACCACGGTTCCCGTAACGATCATCGGAGCGTTCGCTGCCCTCTACGCGCTCGATTATTCGATCAACATGCTTACCCTCTTTGGGTTGGTCCTCGCGATCGGTATCGTGGTGGACGACGCAATCGTCATCGTGGAGAACGCGGTTCACCATATCGATCGCAACAAACTCGATCCTCGCACCGCAACGATCAAAGCGATGGGGGAAGTGATCGGTCCGGTGATCGGTATCACCCTCGTTCTGATGGCGGTTTTCGTCCCGACGGTCTTCATGGCGGGGATCACGGGGAAGCTCTACCAGCAGTTTGCGCTCACCATCGCAGCGACGGCCCTCATCAGCGCCATCAACGCGGTAACTTTGAAGCCAGCGCAGTGCGCGGTCTATCTTCGTCCAAGCCCCGAAAAGAAGAACATTCTCTTCCGAGGATTCAATCGATGCTACAACTGGGTCGAAGGGGTCTATCTATCGATCGTGAAGCGATTGGTTCGACACCCGGCTATGATGCTGATCCTCTTTGCTGCAATCGCAGGGGGAACCGGATACTGGTTTACAAAACTCCCCTCCAGCTTCGTCCCTGTCGAAGACCAGGGGTATGCGATTCTCGCCGGGATGCTCGATGATGCTGCATCCCTCGAACGGACCGGAGAGCTCGTTCAGAAGCTCAACGGCATACTGAAAGAGACTCCTGGAGTTAAAGAGTGGTTTACCATCGGAGGGATGTCCCTCCTGGATGGCTCCACCGTTCCGAATGCGGTGACGATCTTCATCTCGTTCGAGGATAGGAAGGAGCGTCTTAAAGATCCGAGCAAATCGCTGGAGGCTATCCTCGGAACCTTGTACAAGAAGACGCAAGGGATTCAAGAAGCGATCGTCTTTGCGTTCCCTCCACCTGCGATCGAAGGGCTCGGCCAAACGGGTGGATTTGAGTTTCGGCTTCAGGATCGAGCGAACTTGGGGCTCGAGCAGCTTCAAGTTTTAGCGGACGAGATCGTTCAAGATGGTAACGCACAATCCTCTTTAGCCGGTTTGCAAACATCGTTCCGAGCGGGCATTCCCCAAGTCTATGTCGATATCGATCGGGAGAAGGCGACCAGCTTGGGAGTACCTCTCCAGTCGGTCTTCAATACGCTTCAAGCCTCCTTAGGCTCGGCCTACGTGAACGACTTTACGAAGTATGGAAGGACCTGGCAGGTTCTCGTCCAAGCCGACCAACAGTTCCGCCGTCGTGCGGAGGATATCAAACGTTTAGAGGTGAGAAATCTCAAGGGGGAGATGATTCCTGTCGGAGCCTTCACCACGGTGAAGTTTACTAACGGTCCTCAAATGATCCCCCGATACAATTTGTATCCGAGCGTCACGATCAACGGCAATGCCGCGTTTGGAACGAGTTCCGGGCAAGCGATGGAGATCATGGAGCAGATGGCAAAACAAAAGCTTCCGCAAGGGATGGGGTACGAGTGGAGTGGCATGTCGTTTCAAGAGAAACGGGTGAGTGGTCAGGCCTTCTATGTCTTTGGAATGGCGGTTCTCATGGTTTACCTAGTTCTCGCCGCTCAGTATGAGAACTGGTTTTTACCGATCGCCGTGATCCTGGTGGTGCCGCTGGCCCTTCTGGGAACGGTGACAGCGGTTGCGGTTCGCGGGATGGAGAACAACATCTACACGCAGATCGGGATCGTATTGATCATTGCGTTAGCGAGCAAGAATGCGATCCTCATCGTGGAATTTGCGCGCGAGTTGAGAAACCATGGTAGTTCCGTTCTCGATTCGGCCATTCAAGCAGCCAAGCTTCGATTCCGTCCGATCCTCATGACTTCGTTTGCTTTCATCTCGGGTATTTTCCCCTTGGTCATCGCCAACGGAGCGGGTGCTGCGAGCCGACGTTCCTTGGGAACGGCTGTTTTCGGTGGGATGTTGGCCGCGACCCTTCTCGCGGTATTCTTTGTACCTGTTTTCTACGTCGTCTTCCAAACCCTCAGCGACAGGTTTAGCCGCAAAAGAAATACTGCATCAACCGAAGCGCGACCAGAAGAATCGAAATGAGCCTATGCCAGCGCTTTAGAACTCCGCTCCCCTCGCCGATCCGTTGGATCGCCCCTCCCCGGAGGTGGCTTTACGAAACGGCATTAAGGGGGAGGATGCGAAGCATCCACCGATCACAACCCGAAGCGTTAGCGAGGGACTACGACGCCAGTAAACGTGGCCCTTGTCAGGAACATCTTGGGCGTCGGGTGGCACGTCCCAGAGGCGCGAAGGGCGCGGCTGTACCTTAAGATAGGATGCGTGGCTGCCAACGCTATCCCTCGCTAACGCGTCGGGTTGTGATTGCATGGCCTCGCTTACGCAGCGCAGACTTCAAAATTGCGAACCGTTTGTACAAGCCCGTTTTACCTCACTTATAGGAATCTCCTCTTATGACCACCACGAACGAGCCTCATAAGAGAGAGCCTTCCGAAACACGGAAGCAACTCCTTGAGTCGGCAGGTCAGATCATTCTTGAGAAGGGGATCTCAGGGCTCACGCTTGACGGCGTAGCGAAAAGAGCAGGGGTTAGCAAAGGTGGGTTGCTCCATCATTTTTCGAGCAAGAGGCTTCTGCTCGACGGGCTGGTCCAGCACTTGTTTCAAGAGTTTACCGAGCATTGGCAACGACTCGTCGATGCGGATGACAACGAGGAGGGGAAGCATGTGCGTGCTTACGCGCGAGCCGTGTTGCTCGAGCGAAATGAAACGGGTAGCAAGCTTTGCAACATCATTGCAGTCGAGGATCGGGAAAACGATGCGTTGAAGGAGTTGCGAAAGAGTTTCCTCCATTCCCTCCTCCCGCCGCAACAATCAGCGGAGTCGGATCCCGTGAAGCTAGCGATCGTTCAACTCGCGATCGATGGATTATGGTTAGCGGAGATAGAAGGTCTTTTCAACGACGCTCCAGAGCTTCGTGCGCAAGTCATTGCGAGGTTAATGGAGATGACTCGCGTTGTGCCACCGGGTTGATAGGGAACCACGGAAAACACGGAAAAAAGAGGTGGGGGATGAACCACGAATCGAACGAATCTTACGAATGAGGTTTGAGGGGTAAGGCTTGACCTTGAGGATGGCCCAGGCGACCACTTCACACACCCTACTTTCTGTAGCTCCCCGAATTACTTTGAAGTCGTTCCCTTTGGAAAATCGAGGCGAAATATCTCGTCGGACGCCAAAGCGGTGTCCGACGGGGACGAGCCCCAGTCGGACAAGAAGCGAATCGGAGAACAAAAATTGCGCAAACCTAGATCCTCACAACACCAATTTTTTTGACAGCCCTGGCCACGCTCACTCGCGACGCTATCCCTCGCTAACGCGTCGGGTTGTGATGGGGGACGCTTCGCATCCCCTCTTCCTCTTCTTCTTCCTCAAGCTTCACCCCTCAAACCTGCTCAATTCATTCCGTTCCAGTTCGGTGTTGTTCCCAGGCGATGCTGACTCCTTTGGGGAGGGAATCGAGGATCAGGCGTTTCTTTTCGGGCTCCGTTCTCATTCCCGACCATGTCCGGTCTGCTTGTACCCACCAAGGTCTCGCCCCCACTTCGATCCCGAGCTTTGTTTCAAGCCATCCCATTTCGATCTGCACGATCGTTTCAATCACGGGATCGATCTCCCGGTGCGATCTGGAATTGTAAATGCCTGCAAGAACCTCACTCGCACGTTTGTAGTTTCCTACTTCGATATGCTTCCTCGCGATTTGCAATAGGGACTTGTAGTGGTAGTTCTCGTTCAGCGAACTCTCTTCAGGATTGAAATAGAGCGAGACGGCATTCCAGTGTGGAAGATCGTTCTCCAGCAACGCTAACGCATACTGACGTTCCACCGTCTCTTGCCGCACTACCTTTTCCGCTTCCAACTGTGTCCGAAAGACGTCCCGATAGCTCATTCCATAGACGATCCCCATCGAAATCGAACCGACGAGCAAGCAAGCAGCGATTTTGAGCAAGCGGGACTTCAGCTTGGCACGCGACGAGCCTTTCGCTCCAGCGGCGGTGTTGGTCAACGCTTGCAAAGCCTGAGTCGCAGCTAGGTTGCTCACCTCCCGATTCTCGGTCACAAGCCCGCGAAACGGAACCATCGTCTCGAGCTTCCCCGCCATCTCTCGATCGACGACTCCTCGAAGCGAGGAGGCGAGCGCAGCGGCGCTCTCGAACCGATCCGAAGGGCTCTTTTCCAAGAGCCGATGAACGATTGCGACCAAGGACTTGGGAACGTCGGGACGCAGTTCCTCCAGTGGCAACGGCTTGGCCTGAACATGTTGCATCGCCAACGCCAATGGTGTATCCCCTGAAAAAGGAGGACGCCCTGCGAGCATGTGATACGCCGTCGCACCAAGCGAATAAAGATCGCTTCGCGCGTCGACCGGTAAGCCTTGGACCTGCTCTGGGCTCATATAGAGAGGAGTTCCGAGCGCGACACCAACGACCGTTAAATTCTGCTCCTGCCCCAAGGCGCGGGCTAACCCGAAGTCGGCAATCTTGACCTCCCCGTTCGGGGTCAGAAGAAGATTATCGGGCTTGATGTCCCGGTGTACCAATCCGACTGTCGCGGCCTTCTGAAGAGCCGAAGTGGCCTGCCAAAGAATCGAAAGGGACTCGGCGAGTGGAAGAGCACCGTGACGCTGAATGTACGCATGAAGATTGCTTCCAGGGACATACTCCTGTGCGATGTAGTGGACAGACTCAAAGGTCCCGACATCGTAGACCTGGACGATGTTGGGATGAACAAGTCCAGCCGCCGCCCGGGCCTCCTGCAAAAACCTCTGTTCATGATCCTTGAGACCAACGTAGTCCGACCGCATGACCTTCAACGCGACATGCCGATGGAGCGATTGCTGAAATGCGAGATAGACCTCGGACATCCCACCGACACCGAGTCGATGCAAGATCGAATAGCCATCGATGAGCTTGTTGGTCAAGTCGGGTGATGAATGGTTGGTCATATTCCTTTGCTCCACCGCACGGCGATGCGACACCGCTCCGAGGGCCTCAAATTCGCAAGTATCTGTCCGTTCTCCACGTCGAGCTTCGTCGTGGGACGAAGTTCGGAATCGATCCGCCAAGCATCCTCCACGTTCTTCGAAAAGCTCAACTTCGAAACCGCACGTTTCCCACGGGTTTCGCTCAACGATAGTACGGAATCGAACGGAATAGGATCATCCCCCTCTTCAACAAGGAGCTGAAAGGGGCCATTTTGCTCGAATTCGATCCGAACATTGGGGATATTGGCCTGGGCTAACCAGGCACCTGCATCGATCTGATCGGTAGGAACACGCCCCTTACACCACGTCGGATGGACGAAGAAATCGTTTGCGGTTTCCCACGGGCGCGGCCAATCCAACCCGATCCCCACTTGCTGTTTTGCGGTTTTCTCCCCCGCATAAGGGAGTGTCGAGACCAAGTAACGTTGCTCGAAACGATGATGAATCGAGAGCCCCTGGGTGGCTAAGTACGTTTTATTCTCCACGTCATCGATCTCGATCAGCTCGATCATCCCTTGGAGCGGGCCGGGCATTTTCCCCTTGGTCCCTTGCTGCCAAGAATTCAAAAGTGCGGACTCGTTCGCCCAAGCCGTTCGCCACACAGCGTGGAATTGTTGCTTGTGAAGTGCTGGGCATTCGATCTCCACCTCCAGCCAACGGGATCCTTTCCAAAGTCGATAACGCGTGATCAAGTCAACCTTCGACCCATCAGGCATCTGAAAAACGTTCGTCGTTTCGATGACGCCGCAAAGGGGAGTACTCTCGAGGAGCCTAAGGGAAGACTGTTTCGGTACTAGGAAGTCCTCCTCCTTCCACTTCCGATTGGCAAGAGGAGGGCCGAGGACGAGGGAGGGCATTCCGCTGATTCGGCTCCCCCGTTTGCTCGGAATGTAGACGGAGCGCAAGTGTCCTTTCTTGGGATCGATCTGGATCTCCATATACTCGTTGGCTAGCGACCAATCTCCATCTGCAATCTGACGTTTTCCCCCGGTTAGCTTCGCCAGGAGTCCTTGCCGTTGCACCTGTGGTTTCTTAGGGCTCAGGTGCTCGGAGATGTTCGACGCACGAACTTTGACGACTCCGAAGGGAGGTAGATCAACGACGAGCTGCGAACGGTTCGCATAGGTATGGGTAGCGACGATTCGTGTGGAGGATGCTTCCTCTACCTCACCGGGTAGTTCGGAAACAAAAACGCGACGGGGATGACTCGCGGTGTTGATGAATAGATAACCGTTCGCTTCTTGAGCCGATGGACATTCCCAACCGTTGGCGGCCACAATCACACGGGTAAGATCCCCACGGTTTTTGTCGAGTGCTGAACCGTACTCGACGATTCGGTCGTTCGTTTCGAGTGGCATCGAACTCGGCGTGTGTACCCTTCGCTCGAACTCCCGGTTCGATACAACGAGTTCGTCACCGACTTTGGTAGGTAACATGTGATTCCAAAGGGCAGCCGTCGAACGAAGTTGCGAAGCGTTCGCTCGTAGGCGATGAAGCCCCGCAAGCTGTGCATGCAAGTTTTGTTGGGCAACGGAGTCTTCGGGAAGAGGAACCTGAAACTGTCGGAAGATATAGGCATCCGATCCATACGGCTGGTTCGTCGTTTTAAAATAAGTTTCCACCGATTCAAATTTCCCGAGCGCCGGAGAGCGTTGCATCACGCGGAGCAAATCCGACATCGCATCGGCCACTTGGCCGGGCCAGTGCGCCAATACGAGGGTAGGAACATGATGATAGTCGAGTTGTTTCGAAAGCAACGACGTGAGATGGAGAAAGTTCTCTCCGTTCGATGCGTCGGCAACGTTCCCGATGATGCAGTCGATCATCTCACCTTCGGAGTGCGATTGCCATCGAATCTTGGCGGAGTCCTTCCCTGGAACGCGTCCCCCCGACCAAGCATTCAAAAAGACTCCTTGAAACCCTTGGTTGAGAAGGATGTCCGGTAAAAGAGAGCCCATCCCAGGCGAGAACTGGCTAAAGACTTTCGGCGGTTCCAAGCCGAGGGAGATGTAGGCTTCTTTCCCCCTCGTGAAGGCATCGTCTACCCCAAGGTACGAGGCGTAGTTGCATTGAATATCTTCTTCTAAACCGCCGATAACGGAAGCGGTTCCGTCTCGGAGTTTCGATTGCAGTAGCCCCCAAGCCTCAGGTGCATCTTTTTGCAAATCGCGTAGCAATGCACCATTCGCCAAATAGTTGACGGGGGATGGATCCGCGAGTTGTTTCTGGAGAGACTCCCCCAGCGTTGATTTCGCGAGGAGGACGACGTTGAGGAGATGAATTTGTTGGGAGCAGTAGCGATCCCGTTCTTGCGAGAGGGAGTCGAACCCTGCTTGGAGCCATCGTTCCGTCTCCTCAAGGTTCCCCTCGACCGATGCCTTCGCGGCCCCGAGGACTTGCTCGGAGAAAGCGAGCCAATCGAGGTTCCAGGAATAGCGGAGCTTCCTGGCCATGATTTGGACTTGGAGTACCAGATAGCCGAGCGCATAAAAGTCGCCGAGGAGAAGAGGTTCGCTGGTGGGGAGGCGATCTCCGTTGGTCACGATCGCGTACCGTATCGCATCCCAGAGTTCGGGGCGGGACCGTTGCTCGGTATCGATCGTAAGGGACTTCCCCAGGTCGAGCCGTTCCCGCTGGGGAATGTCGACCTTCTCTTTTGCAATCTCGGGAATGAGGACGAGGGCTTTTTCCAGTTCCAGTGCACTGCTGTCGCATCTCTTCCACTCGGGAAGGAAGCCGAGTCCTGCGATCAACCGTGGATCCCATCCGATCGTCCATGCGGTCAAGAAATCGGCCGCAGCATCGTTACCGAGGTTGGTGGGAAGGTCTTCGATGGCGTAGCAGGGAGAGACGACGATGGATCGCTGAATGATAGGCATTCGTTAGAAGGCATTCGGTGGAAGGCTTTGGACTTTTAGGCTTTAAGTTTCGGACTTTGCGCTTTAGGAACTAGTTGCGATTTAGGAGCTAGTTGCGACTTAGGAACTAGTTGCGATTTAGGAACTAGTTGCGATTTAGATTTCCGCTCCCCTCGCCCCTTTTAGGGGAGAGGGGCTGGGGGTGAGGGGTTGAAGT
>CAYMXM010000016.1:0-25119 GCA_964394065.1 uncultured Pirellula sp.
GGCTCTTTTAGAACTACAGAGCGAATTCCAACGACGCATCAGGCTCATGGTGTGCTTCCCTGCATTGAACGATTGTTTTTGGAAAAGACCAGATCGTTCTCTTTGTACCCACCGTGCAAGAATGGTGCAATCAAAATTGCGATTTTGGGAAAGATGGGGCTTGGGGAGTCGCAGTGCCACGGTGGCCTGATGAAAAGGTCCTAATATGGGTAAATTTGGCAAGAGTTGGATTTGAACACGCAACCAGAAGCTTCGGGTAATCAAATTCCCTGGAAAATTTCTTTTCATCAGGCCAGGCCGGGGGTGAGGGCGTGTTGTGAAACCTGGGATGGATGTCTGGTTGCCACCGCTGTCCCTCGCTAACGCCACGGGTTGTGATAGAGCTACTTCTAGCGAGGCGCCTGGGCCTCATCTCCACTGAAGCGAATCAAAACCTCTTCTCGATCATTTCCGTTTCTAAAAGCGACTCGCAGGAAAATTTGCCCGCCTGCGACTGCAGGGCTCGCAAGGGCTTCGTCTCCGACTTGGTTCTCCGCAAGCTCTACATACCGTTCCGAGTTCGCTTCGATAACCCAGAGCTTCCCCGTTTCATTGGACCAGTAGATCCGGTCTCCTACGAGGACGGCTGAAGCGCTGATCGGGGCGGACATGCGCTGCTTCCAGTTTTCTTTCCCCGTTTTGCAATCCCAGCAATAAAGGACACCACTATCGGTGAAGTTGTAGAGTGCCCCTTTGGCAACAATCATCGATTGCTCGTAGGACCGCTGACGATTCTTCCAAACAACTTTCCCTGTTTCCAAATCGATGCCGATCGTTTCTGAACCGGGATATCCGCCACTTGCGAAGATCATTCCGTCGTGCGCGACGATCGTTCCACTCGTAGCCTGCGTTACACCTGGGGTCTCCCAAATCAACGTCCCGTTCTCGGGCCGATAGGCGCAGACTTTCTCGGCACCACTGTGGACCAAATAATCCCGTCCCTTCCAAGAGACGATCATAGGCGTGGAGTAAGAGGTGGATTGAGGACGGTTGATCCTCCATTTTTCTTCCCCCGACTGCCGATGCAAGGCGACGAGTGCGGAGGGACCTTCATACTCATAGGAGTAGATCACGGAGTCGTTGTAAAGAACGGGCGAAGGAGCATATCCATAGGGATGAAGTTGTGGATCGTATCGACCAACCTCTTTCTTCCAGAGAAGTTCTCCCTCGAGAGATAGTGAAGCTCCCCATACGGTTGCGTCATGCCAGACCGCTGCAAAGAGACGCTCTCCATCCGAAGCAAGGGTCGAGTTTCCTTCGGAGTTTTTAGGATGGTTTTTCTTGGCGAACCCTCCCCGGTTAAGCTCGGTTTGCCAACGTTGTTTCCCGGTATCCCGATCGTAGGCCACAACGAATTGCGTTTGTTCCTTCGGATCGGTCGAGAGCAAATAAACGCGATTCCCGACGACGATCGGTGAAGCATGACCAATACCAGGAACACGCACCTTCCAGTCTGCATTGGTAGCAACATCCAAATGGATTGGCAAACCGGACGATCCTTCCGCGCGACCATCTCGGTGCATCCCACGCCACCAAGGCCAGTCCGTACTCGGATTGAGGGAGGGACTAGGTACGCCGGGGATCCTAGTCGGAGTCCCCTCAGCAAACGAAAACGAACCGAGACCACTTAAGAACGCGAGTATCGCAGCTAAGAGGGAGAAGGAGTTCATGTCAGAGCTGTGGAAGTGGAAACAAGCAATCTATCCGAGAATCAGGAGCCAACTGCATTCACAAGTTACTCTACTTTGCGTCCAAGGGCTAGGAATAGGCATTGAGGGATGAGCTTTGAGGGGTGAGGGCGAAGAGGGCTTCGCCCTTAGCCTTGACCGTAGGTCGAGGCTGGATAGCCCCGGGTAGGGGCGGGACAAATCTGCGTTTCCTTTGTTCCGCCCCTACCGGGGCTCAAGATATCTCGGGCGGGTATAGCGTGGGCCAAGGCCCACGCCTAGGTTGGAAACGCCCCTACTGGGGCTACCTTTCCTTGACCTAAGGTCAAGGCTCGGGGCGAAGCCCTCTTTTTCCTCAAGCCTCAAGCCTCAAGCCTCAAGCCTCACGCCTGACCCCTGACCCCTGACGCCTGAATCGGTAGACTTTTCCGTCTCGGTAAGCTTTGCCGATATCGTTCATTGGATCCCTGCAAGGGAGTACGCGTGGGTGGAGTTGTGCGGGTTGTACTAAGGTGCATCAACAATTACCTCCTCCTTTTTGCCTCTTAAGTGCTTGACGCGCCTATCCAGGGTCGATCTCGGATGACGAGAGAAGCTCGTCTCAGGAAGAGATGGGCCGTGGCGAGGACAGGTGTTTGATTCCACCGACACCAACTCGAAAGGGTCAAGGATGCCACGTCTAAGGAAGGACGTCAAAAGCAAGGAGCTTTGAGGTGAAGAAAACTTGGTTTCATGGGCTGGCACTCTCCCTAGGGATTACGACATTCCCCTCGGTAGTCAACGCCCAGACATACAATCCCGGAGGAGGCGGCTTGGCACCAAGCTCATTTCAGCTTCCTCCTCTCCCATCCCAGCAACAGTACGCACCGCAGCAACAGCCGCAACAACAGTACGTACCGCAGCAATATGTCCCAACGCAGCAGGCTGCTCAGCCTTCTCCGTTCGGACAGGTCCCTCAAGCAGCTCCGGGGTATCCGGTAGCGCAATCGCGAGTTCCTGCGGTCCAGGTCGCTTATTCGCAACACGGGGCTTCGATCGGGAGTGGCGCTGTCGAGCAGTACTCGCACGTTCCCCTTCCGCCACCGGGGCACGGCCCCGCGCCAACGGTTCCCCAAACCTACGAGAGCGCTCCGTCGGTAAATGCCGCTCCCTCCAGCAATGGGTGCGCATCCTGTGCCACTGGCAACTGTAGTGTTCACGGAGGGGGCTATAGCTACGGTGGTGGTTACGGCTATGGGAGCCCAGGCCCCGTCTACGGCGTTGGTTCTACTCCCTACGGATACGGGGGATATGGAGAGAGCTACGGAGATTCGTGTGGAGAATCGGTTAGTTGCGCTCCTTCCGTCGTTTCACCGAGCCCTTGGATTTTCGGCGCTGGTGGGTTGGTGATGAATCGAATCGACGATTCGAATGTTCGTTTGTCGAGCGATGGCAACATGCCTACCGATGGACTCCTCTACACCCAAGACGCCAAGATGCGTACCTCGGGCGGTTTCCAGGGATCGGTCGGTCGGTACTTCGGTGGAGGGCGTTACGCGTTGGTGGGAACCTACTGGGGGATTTATCCCCAGTATCAGCAGAGGTACATTACCGCCGGCGCCGGACAGGATCTTACCTCGGACCTACCTTGGACGATCCAGAACTTTGGTGGTGCAGGACCGATGCCCGTCGGAGTCCCACGAGGAATCGATCACCCGACCCGCAATGGTTTCAACTGGTACGATATGGCAGAAGCTCATATGCTCACCCGCCATTCCGAATTCCATAATGTCGAGCTGAACCTCTATACGTTTGCGTTGGGTGGTGCTGCACGAGCCGGCGATCTCGGTTGCGGCACCGGCGGCGGATGTGGTACTGGATGCGGAACCGGTCCAACCGGTCCATGTGCTCCTTGGTACGGAGCCCAATGTAGCAAGCTTCGGTTCAACTTGTTCGGTGGTATTCGATGGTTCCGATTCCAAGACAACTTGGAATACGCAACGAACCAAGGGGACTACAACTTCAACCGAAGCGGTGATGATTTCTACTACAACAACGACGTCATCAACGACTTGATAGGGTTCCAACTCGGATCGATCGGAAATCTCTGCTTAGGCTCCCGATTCAATCTGTACGGAAGCACAGCATTCGGGATTTACAACAACCGAATCAGCGCTGACACCCATGCGGGAACGGACATGCAAGTGGCCAATATCGCATCGAACAATGCTTGGAACGGCACTCCTTACAGCTTCATGAACACCCAGAATGACGTCGCCTTCCTAGGTGAAGGAAACTGCGGTGTGGGAGTTCGTGTCTTCCGCGGTTGGACGGCCAATGTCGGATACCGTGTGGTCGCCGTCAGTGGTGTCGCAACGGCAGTCGGGCAGATCCCCTATGACTTCTCCAACGGAGAAGAAGTTAATCGTATTCGCAACGATCGAAGCTTGATCCTCCATGGGGGTGTCTTTGGAGTGAACTACAACTTCTAATGGGGCGGCGCTAAGCAGATCGCAAATTCTTGAAGCGATTGCTGATACCCGAGAACTCAAAAGTAGCCGGCTCGAAAAAGCCGGCTACTTTTTTTCGTTGATGGATGGACTTGAGCCGTCAAAAAATTGGTGTTGTGAGGATTTAGATTTGCGCAAGTTTCGTTCTCAAAATCGCTTCCCGTCCGACCGGGGACGAGCCCCGGTCGGACAAGAAGCGAATCAGAGAACAAAACTTGCGCAAAGCCAATCCCTCACAACACCAACTTTTTGACAGCCCAGGGCAAGCCCCAATGCCTAAATTCTAAACGCCCCTACCCTGACCGGTGATTGACACGGCAAAATGGGGGAGAGTAGACTGGGGGGTGGAGCTTCACGGCAACTTTGCGGTACGGTCATGTTTTCGCCGTAAACAACGTTGCACAACTCTTGCTCGCCCTACCACAACCACCTGACGCCCGTTCCCACCCCCTTGGGCACATCCAACAGGGTTTGCCCAAGAAGGGCTCGCCCCGTTCCGCAACCATTGCGGGTGCGTCCGTCTCCAGAGGAGTCTACTTTCCATGAGCATCGGTTTGAACTGCTCGTATCCTCGTTCTCTTACTCCCTTCGTTTCGTTATCTCTACCTCTCGTGCTCGCGTTAACGGCGAACAACTGCATCGTCGCAGACGACTCGAGTACAGCGAATTCGCCAGAGAATTCGGAGGTAAGCTTCCGAGATGATGTCTACCCCATATTGAGGGATCACTGCGTCGGTTGCCATCAACCTGCGAAAGCTGGCGGAGGGTATGTCGCAACCGATTTCCAGTCGATACTGACTCCTGGCGACTCTGAGGAACTTCCTTTCACTGCCAGGGATTCGTCGGCGAGCTACCTGCTGAAGCTCTTGAAACCGGTCGACGGAAAAGCCGAGATGCCGAAGGGAAAGGCTCCTCTTTCCAGCCACGAACTCGACCTGATCACTCGTTGGATCGATCAAGGGGCAAAGAATGACAAGGTCGATTCGGGCCCCAACTATTCGAATGAGAATCCGCCGAGGTACGTTCGCCCCCCCAATATCAATAGTCTCAAGTTCTCACCAGACTCCCAGGAGGTTTTGGTCGTTGGATTTCATGAAGCTCTCGTTTTCGAAACGAAGAACTGGGCTCTAAAGAAACGTCTGATCGGGATGAGCCCCCGCTTGGAATCGGTCGCCTATTCTCCAGACGGGAAATGGATCGGAATCGCGGCGGGAGAACCGGGCGTTCGTGGAGAGCTGCAGATTTGGAATCGAGAATCATGGGAACTCCATGCGAGCTATTCCGTCGCTCACGATACCCTGTTCGGTATCAATTGGTCCCCTGATTCGGCACTGATCTCGTTCGCTTGCTCCGATAACTCCATTCGCGCGATAGATCTAGCTGGCGAGCAAAAACTCTTTTCGCGCGTCCACGAAGACTGGGCTCGCGCGACAGGCTTTACGCCGGATGGCAAGCATCTCCTATCCGTCGCCCGGGACATGACCGTCAAGCTAACCGAGGTCGACACGGAACGATTCATCGACAACGTCACCTCCATTACCCCCGGCGCTCTGCGAGGCGGCATGCAGGCCTTGGCAGTGCATCCCCAACGAAACGAGATCGTTGTCGGTGGGGCCGATGGAACCCCGAGCATCTACCGAGTTTTCCGTCAGACGGCGCGCGTGATCGGAGACGATGCCAACTTGCTGAGGAAACTAGAGACCCTTCCTGGACGAATCTTCGACGTGGCCGTCAGCCAAGATGGAGCCTATATCGCCGCCGTATCCACGCTGGACAACCATAGCCTAGTTCGAGTTTGGAGCTATGACACGACCTCTCAACTCCCAGAAGAGATCAAGAGAATTCAGGGGTTGCCCGTCGAACAACGATCGGCGGAAGAGAAGAAAAAACTGGAAGCCTACGTACCTCCTCCACCGGTGATCCTTGGGAGTTGGGAAGTTCCGAATGTCGCCCTTTACTCGGTTGCGATCGATGGAAAAGGACGCGTGGCTGCAGGGGGAGCCGATGGCATGCTGCGCGTCTGGGATGCAACCAACCAACAAATGGTTTGTTCGTTCGATGTCACTCCAGACGCCTCTATCGTTCCGCAAGAAGATTCGCAATTGGCCAAGCTCAAAGGAACGCGACGCGAAGAGATCAACGGGACGCATGTCGAGGATCGCGTCGAAGCTCTCGAGGCATTGACGAAATCGAACGTCACTGCTGAAGAATTTGTCTCTTTGGAAGTCGAGCCCTCGACGATTCGCTTGGATCGTTGGAATGATTCGGTGCAACTTTTGGTTTCTGGTGTTTTGAAAGATGGAAGCCGAAGAGATATCACGCAGATCGCTGACTACGACGCAAGCCAATCGAAAGGGCTCTGGGTAAGTGCTCGCGGTTGGGCCTCTCCGCTCGCTGACGATTCAGGAACCTTGTTGGTTCGCTTCGGTAGGGTCGAGACCTCTGTCCCGGTCCATGTCGAGTTAGGAGAGGGACGTGCGATGGATTTCATTCGAGATGTGAATCCCGTCCTGTCGCGGCTCGGATGCAACTCGGGAACTTGCCATGGAGCGCAAGCGGGAAAGAACGGTTTCAAGCTTTCGTTGCGCGGTTACGACCCTATCTTTGATATTCGGTCTTTGGCGGACGATTTGGCGGGGCGTCGACTCAACCCAGCATCTCCTGTCGATAGCCTTATATTGGGCAAACCGTTGGGATTGGTTCCACACGTGGGAGGAACACTTTTCAAGGAGGGAGATACTCACGCGGAGGTGTTGCGGCAATGGATCGCGGAAGGGGCTAAGTTGGATCTGAACTCGTCAAAGGTGGAGTCGATCTCGATCAACCCGTCCAATCCGATTCTCCCGATGGAGAATGAAGTGCAACAATTTCGCGTTGTAGCGAGGTATACCAATGGCGATGTGCGCGACGTGACTCGCGAAGCATTTGTCGAGACAGGAAATGGTGAAGTCGCCTCAGTCCTTGAGGGGGCTCGCGTTCGATCGATTCGGCGCGGTGAGGCCCCAATTCTAGCGAGGTTCGAAGGGGCCTACGCCGCGACAACTCTCACCGTCATGGGGGATCGAAGTGGATTCCAGTGGACCGCGAGCGAGTCACCCAATGCCATCGACAAGCCCAATGCCATCGACAAGATCGTTGCTAAAAAATGGGAGAGGATGAAGATCAAACCTTCGGAACTCTGTTCGGATTCGGAGTTCTTGCGCCGAGTTACGATCGATTTGACGGGTTTACCCCCCTCGGCGGCACAGGTCCGTCAGTTCTTAAGGGATCCGACTCCTTCGGAACAGAAACGAGAAAAGACGATAGACCGATTGGTGGGTAGCGAAGCCTTTATCGAGCACTGGACCAACAAGTGGTCAGATCTATTGCAGGTGAACTCCAAATTCTTAGGAAAGGAAGGAGCGGCTGGATTCAAAGAGTGGATCCGCGCTTCGATCGCTTCCAACAAGCCGTACGATCGGTTCGTGCGAGAGATTGTCGGAGCCAAAGGATCCAACCGGGAAAATCCACCTGCGGCTTATTACAAGATTCTTCGGGACCCAGAGTCGACAGTGGAGAACACAACCCACCTCTTCTTAGGTGTCCGATTCAATTGCAACAAATGCCACGATCATCCGTTCGAAAAGTGGACCCAAGATCAATACTACCAGACCGCAGCCTATTTTTCTCAGGTGAGTTTGACCAAAGACGAAGCCTCGGGAGATAAGCGGATAGGTGGTACTGCAGTGGAAGGGGCTAAACCTCTGTACGAAATCATTGGAGACGACGGTGTCGACGAGATTAAGCATGAAAGAACGATGCAACCGGTGGCTCCCAAGTTCCCGTTCGATTGCCAATACGAAATCGAGAAAGGGGCAACTCGACGCGATGAGTTTGCCGCTTGGTTGACCCACTCCAGCAATCCCTATTTTGCGAGAAGCTATGTAAACCGTGTTTGGGGCTATCTGTTGGGGAAAGGGCTCATCGAACCGATCGACGATATACGAGCTGGAAATCCTGCGAGCATACCTGAACTCCTCGAGCATTTGGAGGAGCGATTTATCGCGAGCAACTTCGACGTGCAGAGTCTGATGAAGGAGATCTGCAAGTCGAAAACCTACCAGTTATCGATTCAAACCAACGACTGGAATCGTGACGACGATAGAAACTATTCGCACGCAATGCCGCGCCGTTTGCCCGCCGAAGTTCTCTACGATGCGATTCACTTGGTGACAGGATCGAAGAGTCGATTTCCTGGGATGGAACCGGGTGCGCGCGCAGCTTCGTTGGCCGATGCAGACGCAGGGTTGCCGGACGGCTTCTTGAACAACCTAGGTCGTCCTCCACGCGAAAGCGCCTGCGAGTGTGAGCGTTCCAGCGAGCTTCAACTGGGGGCCGTTATGGCGTTGGTCAGCGGACCCACACTCGGGATCGCTATTTCCGATACCAACAATTCGATTCGGCAAATGGTTTCTGACATCGAATCCAATGAAGAGATGGTGGATGAGTTGTTCCTGCGAATCCTGAACCGCCCCGCAACTCCCCAAGAGATCGAAGCAATGGCATCTCTTCTGCAAACCATCCGCACAGATCATGAGAAACTCGTAGCGAGCTTGGAAGAGAAAGAGCGATGGTGGGTTGATGAGCACCTCGTGAGACAGACGCAACGAAACCAAGAAAAGGTAGCGACCGAGGAGCAGCTCAAGGATCGTATCGAATTGATCCGAGCGGATCGAGAGGCAGCGGAAGCCAAACGGCAAGAGAGACTGGCCCAAGTCAACGAGGAGATCGCCTCTTTCGAAGGATCGGTCAGCGCAAAAGCCAACGAGTTTATCGATGCGAAGAAAAATGGAATGGTTTGGTCCACTTTGTCAAAAGAATCCGCCAAAGCCACGAATGGCGGAACATTGAGGGGACTTGCTGATCGAACCATCGTCGGCGAGAAGGCTGAGGGGAAAGGAATCTACATCGTAGACACCCGCGTTCCGGAGTTTGCTTTCGATGCGATTCGGCTCGAAGTGCTCACGCTGGAAGGGGCTGAACCGAAGGGACCCGGACTCGGCGACAACGGGAATTTCGTTTTGACGGAAATCGAAGTTTTCGCAGGTGATCCGAATCAACCCGACAAGCTCCGAAAGATGAAATTGGTGAAAGGTTTCACCGACTTCGACCAGCCAGGGTTTTCTGCGGCCGCTACCATTGATGGCAAGCTGAATGACCAGGGGGGATGGGCAGTTCAAGGAGCCACGCAATCCGAACACTGGGCTGTTTTCCGATTGGAGTCCCCCGTGAAGCTGGCTGCAGGTGAAATTCTCCAGTGGCGACTCCATCAGTTCCACAACGCCGCGAAGCACCGCATAGGCCGATTCCGACTAAGCGTTGGCAAGTTGGACGGAGAGCTGGCGATCGGTTTGCCAGAGTCTCTTTCCGCCATCGGTAAATTGTCCGCCGCAGAACGCTCGGAGGAAGCTTTGAAACCTGCGATCGAATACTTCAGTCGCAGTTCTCCTGAATTGAACGGATTGCGAGCCCGATTGCAACAGGAGAAGAAACCATTGCCGGAAGATGAGATCGTCGCCTCGCTCCGCGCAAGGGTGGAGCGGCTCTCAGCACCGGTTCCGGTGGATATTCAGTTGGCCCGACTCAGAAATGATGTGAAGGAGAGCGAGAAGCAATTGTCTCAGTTGCGACTCACAGCAGCGGAAGATATTACCTGGGCGTTGATCAACAGCCCCGCGTTTTTATTTAACCATTAAAGAGAAAACCTATGTTTCGAATCATCGGTAGAGCTGGACGAGATTTGTGCGATCCTCAGCTAGGGCCTACTCGGAGAGATGTGCTACGGGTAGGAGCGAGTGGCATGTTAGGGCTCACGTTACCCAATCTGCTCCGTCTCCAGAGCGTTCAAGGAAGCGAGGCGGGAGGTGGTCCAGGGTGGAACCGCGCCAAACGGATGATTCTGGTTTACCTGCAAGGGGGGCCAAGCCATATCGATCTTTGGGATCCCAAGGAGAATGTTCCCGATAAAGTAAAGAGCGTATTCAGTCCGATCTCGACCAAGATTCCGGGAATCCAATTCACGGAGAACTTGCCCAAGCTGAGTCAGGTCAACGACAAGTTCACCATGATTCGGTCGATGAGCTACTCCCCCAACGGCCTGTTCAATCACACCGCAGCCATCTATCAGATGATGACAGGCTATACGACGGACAAGGTGAGTCCGTCGGGACAGTTGGAACCACCCACCCCTAAAGATTTCCCCAACTTCGGCTCGAATATCATTCGGTTGCGTCCAGCAGATGAGCCGATGCTTCCATTCGTTATGCTTCCCCGACCTTTGCAGGAATCCAATGTTGTTGGGAAGGGTGGAACGGCTGGGTTCCTCGGGAAGGCGTTTGATCCGTACACTCTTTATCCAGAGGGAGATGATATGGAAATGAACAAGATGGATCGAATCAATGTCAGCGATTTGCAACTTCGGGATGAGGTTTTCGCGGTCCGTCTGAGGAGACGTGCGGAACTGCGAGAGTTGATCAACGCACAGATGCCGATCATCAACGCGGCTGTCGAAGATCAGCAGTTGGACGGATATTTCAATCAAGCCCTTTCGTTGGTCGTCTCCGGCAAAGCGCGCGAAGCATTTGATCTAAGCCAGGAGTCCGAGGCCACGCGAGAGGCTTACGGCAGGAACACCTTCGGACAGAGTTGCTTACTGGCACGCCGTTTGGTCGAGGCGGGGACGCGAGTGGTAGAGGTGATATGGCCGAAGGTCGCCAATAGCGACAACCACTCGTGGGATCACCACAAAGATTTATCGAAGAGAATGAAAACTCAATCGGCGCCGATGCTCGACGCGGGGCTCTCTGCTCTTATCAGCGACTTGGATCAACGAGGGCTGCTCGAAGACACGTTGGTGGTCGCGGTAGGAGAGTTTGGGCGATCTCCTGAACGTGGGGTGAGCACCAGTGGAAATGGAAACTCCGATGATGGAAGAGATCACTGGCCCTATTGCTATACGTCGATTATTGCCGGGGCAGGAATCAAACGCGGTTATGTACACGGATCGAGTGATAAAACAGCCAGCTCTCCTGTCGATTCCCCTGTGCACCCCGCACAGTTGTTAGCAACGATCTATCATTCCTTTGGAATCGATCCAGAGACCATCGTCTACAACCATCTCAACCAACCACGAGAACTCGTCAAAGGACAAGCGGTTACGGAGTTGTTTAGTTAGGCGATGGTGAAAATTTATATCGTTGCCTTACGTGGCACGGGCGTCCCGCCCGTGAGATCCTGCGATCGCTCTCCGTCCGACCGGGGCTCGCCCCGGTCGGACATGAAGCGAAATCAAGGAACGAAAGTTGCGCAAACCTAAATCCTCACAATACCAACATTTTGACAGCCCAGGCTCGCCCCCTACCGCTACTATGTGCCTCCGCTCGCTTTAGGTCACGCCTACGGTAGAATAAGCTTGAATTTGCGGTGTGCGTAACATTTGTTGAACTCGATTTTGAGCAGGGACATTGCGATGGAATTGACAGCGGTTTACATGTCGGTGCCGGAAGGTTTTGTGGCTTTCGTAGAAGAACTTCCTGGAGCCAACACGCAAGGAGCAACGCTGGAAGAGGCTCGTGAAAATCTACGAGAAGCAGTTCAGCTTGTGCTAGAAGCCAATCGAGAGTTAGCAGAAAAATCGCTCGTTGGGCAGAACGTCTCGCGGGAACCATTTCATATTGGCACGCCATGAAGCGCCAAGAGTTAATTCGTCACGTCGAATCATAAGGATGCCGATTGTTGCGAGAAGGCGCAAAGCACAGCGTCTACTATAATCCTGAAAACAATCAAACGACAGCAATTCCGCGTCACCGTGAGATCAATGACTTTCTTGCCAGAAAAATTTGCCGTGATTTAGGGATTCCAGTCCCGTAGGGGAATCTCTTCCCCCTACTAAATCTGCTTGCGCATGCAGCAGTTTTTAAACTTCTTGCCGGAGCCGCAGGGGCAGGTGTCGTTTCGTCCGAGGCGGCCACCTCGGTTTCGAATCGTTGGGATTGGCTCGTCTCGAACCCCCGCTCGTTCAGCTTGCTCCAGGTCGCGTCGCTTCTCTTCCAGGAGTGACGAAGGCTCGGCATGCATACCTTGTCGCGCATCGTAGGCATCGTGATGGGCATCCATCTCTCCCCACATGTCGGAAACCGCGTCCATGCCGACCGCTTCCATGCGGAAGATAACATCGGTCATCTGCTCTCCAATCGAGAGCCACATCTTGTCGAACAACCGCATCCCTTCACGCTTGTACTCGACCTTGGGATCCATTTGCCCCATGCTGCGGAAATTGACCCCCGCCCGGACGTGATCCATCGCGAGCAAATGATCCTTCCAGGCGGAATCGAGCTGCGTTAGCAAAACAGTACGCTCGACTCGGCGGATCTCCGGGAAGTATCGATCGTCGACCGCTTGAGTCATTCGATTGATGAACTCGGATTTGGTCCACCCCTTCAACACAGATGCATCCCCTGTCCAAGGAAGCGTATGCTGAGCCCAGCTGGCAATGCTATCCAGCTCGGATTGAGAACGATGAACGATCTCTTGAATCGCCTTATCCGTCACGCGCCCATAAAGCTCCTCCGCTTTTTCAAGGACTACGCGACGGAGCTTGTGCCCTTTCTCAACGGACGTGCGCGCTATCTTTACGAGGTTCTCAAAGGTCTCATGGAGATCCTCGGTCAACGCCGATTCCGCAGTATCATCCTCGAAACGACTCGACACCCAGTCGATGATGCCAGGCGCATTGACGCTGACCGTAGTCGGGCCTGTTTGGGTGAGGAATCGCTGGGAGGCGACCATGACGGGGAACTGAGCTTCCCGCTCGAGATAAGCCGCTTCGGCTCGCGAGAGAAGCATCGATACGATTTTCTCGTTCTCTTTACCTCGCAACGTTTCGATATCGATTTCAATACCGAACTTGTTCTTCATCCACCCCGCCAAGGACTTGAGTCCATAGTCGTCACTCAAATAAATGGCTCCTTCCGAAAGATCGATCTGCTCGAGATAAGCAACCGCCTTCTCGATCAATTGCTCGTCCATTCGGTCCCGGTCCATCTTCTTCAACGCGCCGGTGGTGAGATTCATGTTGAATCGCGTGTTCACCCAACTGGTCATCGCTTCCCAGTTCCATTCGGACTCTTCGAGCCCTTGCGGGAGATTTTCGTCGATCGCGTCCAGAATTTGTGTCTCTGCGGCTCGCTCCGCTTGATCCTTGGCATAGATCACCGCCGTGTTCTCATCGACACCACGATAGTCGCGCGGATCGAGCTGCGCTCCCAATCGATTCCCCGCAAACTTCGCATACGATTCGGCTCCAAAGAGTGGATCCGTATACTGTTTGACATAGTTCTCGATCTGCTCGGCCAATTGCGTCATGACCAAGTCGCGAGAGCTCGTGCCATCGAGAATCTCTTGGCGATAGCCGTAGACTCGTTTCCGTTGATAATCCATCACTTCGTCGAAATCGAGGAGACTCTTTCGCTGCTCGAAGTTTCGCTCTTCCACCTTCTTCTGGGCGCCGGAGATCTTTTTGGAAACATAAGGGCTTTCAATCGCCTCTCCATTCCCCATCCCCATCCGCTTCATCCATTCCCGAACCCAATTTCCGGCGAAGATCCGCATGAGGTCGTCTTCGAGAGATAGATAGAATCGGCTCGAGCCGGGATCACCTTGACGGCCGCAACGGCCTCGAAGCTGAAGGTCGATACGGCGCGATTCGTGCCGCTCGGTCCCGATGACGTAGAGTCCACCTTTTTGACGAACCCGTTCCCCTTGCGCTTTCATCTGCTCTCGCTGCTCAATCTCGTTGACGAGCGCTTCCCATTCTTCCTTGGGAACCTCCAAACGGGTTGGATAGCGATCTTGCAGTTGGGCCCAAGCCATCGTCTCAGGATTCCCACCGAGGATGATGTCGGTTCCACGCCCCGCCATGTTCGTGGCGATCGTCACGCCTGCCATCCTCCCGGCTTGGGCAACAATGTCGGCTTCTCGTTTGTGTTGCTTTGCGTTGAGAACTTCCGCTTTCACTCCCCGTCGATCGAGGAGGCTCGCCAAGACTTCACTCTTTTCGATCGATACCGTACCGACCAGAATCGGACGACCGGAATACTCAATTGCTTGGATCTCGCTACGAGGGATCGTTTCTCGTTCCTTGCTATCCGATCGTTTGACAACGACCTCTTGTTCGTTCTCCGATTCGATCGTCCCGACGAGGAAACCACGACTGGAATCGGTAAATCGGATCGTGTCGTACTTATGAACTCGTTCGACTTCGTCAGCAACTGCTTCGAATTTTTCTTTCTCGGTGAGATAGATCGCGTCGGGGAATTCGATCCGCTGCAGCCCACGATTCGAAGGAACCTCGGTCACTCCCAAATTATATATCTTGGAAAACTCCCCAGCTTCCGTCATCGCCGTTCCGGTCATCCCAGAGATTTTGCGATAGAGTTTGAAAAAGTTTTGCAACGTAATCGTGGCGAGGGTTTGCGTCTCTTCCTTGATCTTGACCCCTTCTTTGGCTTCGACCGCTTGGTGCAAACCATCGCTCCACTGACGCCCTTCCATCAAGCGGCCGGTGAATTCATCGACGATGACGATCGCCCCGTCCTTGACGACGTAGTTCACGTCTCGTTTGTAAAGGTGATGGGCTTTGAGAGCGTTGTCGAGCATGTGAGGCCATTCCATGTTGCCGACGGTGTAGAAGCTCTCCACCCCTGCCAGTCGTTCTGCTTCCCGGATCCCCGCGTCGGTCAAATTGACTGTGTGGTCCTTTTCGTTGACGGTGAAATGCTCTTCCTTGATGAGCGTCGCGGCCACTCGGTCTGCTTCGGTGTACTTCCCGAGATCCCGCGCGGCGCTTCCCGAGATGATGAGGGGGGTTCGGGCTTCGTCGATCAGAATGTTGTCGACTTCGTCGATCACTGCGTAGTGAAGGGGCCCTTGAACCTGTTGTTGCTCTTCGGGGAACCGATGATCGCCGCGTGCTGCCATGCGCATGTTATCGCGCAAGTAATCGAAACCTAACTCGTTGTTCGTCGCATAGGTAATATCCGCTGCGTAAGCTTTTTGACGCTCCGAGTTCGACATTCCACTTTGGATATTTCCGACCGTGAGCCCTAACCCCATATAGAGGGGGGCCATCCATTCCATGTCCCGACGGGCTAGGTAGTCGTTGACCGTGACGACGTGAACCCCTTTCCCCTCGAGCGCATTTAAATAGGTCGGGAGGGTTGCAACCAGCGTCTTTCCCTCCCCGGTGATCATTTCGGCGATGTTCCCACCGTGGAGGACCATTCCCCCGATCAGCTGCACGTCGTAGTGACGCATCTTGAGAAACCTTCGGCCACCTTCGCGGCAGGTAGCAAACGCCTCGATGAGGATGTCGTCCAATGTTTCACCATCCGCGAGCCTCTTCCGGAACTTCACCGTTTGTTCCCGCAGTTCCTCGTCGGAGAGCTTCATCATCGCAGGCTCAAGTTCGCCAATTTTCTTGGCCAACTCCGAGAATTTTTTGATCTGGCGGGAGTTCGCGGAGCCGAAAAAGACCGTCAGTCCGCGATCTAACCCTCCCAATACTCCGTTGACGGCATTGGTAGTCCCTTCCCAAATTTTTTCGAGCACTTGCATTTTTGCGGACAACACTAATAAAGAAATGAGTAGCTGGTAAGGCCCATCCGGTGGAGCTCTGCCCCCGTCGTACCCCACTTATACGGAGTGGTAAGGGGGATGAGTTGTTCCTATTCTACGGATTTTCGCGAATTGGTCGCGGGGAGCGTATCGATTCGCTAAACTTGCGTCAATTCAAGCATTTCACCAATTCCCTTGCAACGGAGCTTTTGCGCACGCTATGGGCCCAACGAAAAACGCCCCCTGGTATGAAAAGGGGCTCGCCTTCGAATGCACCCAATGCGGGGATTGTTGCAGTGGCCCCGGGACCGGATTCGTTTGGGTTACCGAGGATGAAATTGAAGCGATCGCGAAAGCTATTGGCATGCAAGACGACATTGATGGCTTTGAGAGGAAGTTTACTCGCCGGATAGGAGCACGCGTCAGCTTGGTCGAGTACTCCGATGGGGACTGTATTTTCCTCGATCCGAAGAAGCGAAATTGCTCGGTTTACGAAGCCCGGCCGATTCAATGCAGGACGTGGCCCTTTTGGAAGTCGAATGTTGAGACTCCGAAAGATTGGAAAGAAATCTCAAAATCTTGTCCGGGATGCAACCGAGGGAGGCTCTATTCGATCCAAGAGATCGATCGGTCGATTAACGCGACCGACGCTCCTTTGTAAGAACTGTGACGAAATAACCTCCCTGTTTCGAATGGGTTCGTAGTCGTAGGGTGTGTGAAGTGGCCGTTGCTTCTGGTTCAGAACGAGATGGCGAGTCAGTCCTCGCTTCTATTGCAATCACTTTCGCACCCTACGACGCTTACCGTTTGCTACCCCCGCGCCCTTGTCACGTGCCCGTAGATTCCCGCGATAGCCAATGCGAGAAAAATAATGCCGAGGCCATACCAAACGGGAGAGGGGACACCTAGCCAAGTAGATGCTGCAAACCATTGATAGGCAAATGCGCAAAGGGCGATGAAGCCCGCGTACACCACGGTGAACAGTACGAGGAGAGCCGTCGACCATCTCCGTCGGGCATCTGCGACCAATTGCGATTCAGATTCCGGATTGCTTTGGTTTTCGTGAAGCATGATCGATCGTAGTGTGGAGATATTAGCTGGGAAAGAATAAGAGTATTCTACCAGAAATCGCCTGTCGATGCTTGGCCGACATGTAGGCGAGACCGCGAAAATCACAACCCGTGGCGTCAGCGAGGGACAGCGCTGGCAACCAAGCATCCATTCAAGGTCTCACAGCACGCCCTTCGTGCCTCAGGGACGTGCCACCCGACGGAAGAGATATTCCCAACAAGGACTACGTGCACTCGCGGTGCTGTCCCTCGCTGACGCTACGGGTTGTGATGGGGGACGCTTCGCGTCCTCCTTGCCACGGTTTTGAAGTATACTGTCTACCCAAGACAACGCAGTTGTCCCCCTACCTTGTTCTCTCCCTTCGACTTGCTTGGCTAAACCGGAATCTTATGAAACAACTACTGATTCTCTTGGTGATCGCGTGGATTGGTTTTGCACCGAACCTCGGCGCGGCTGACCGACTCGTCTATGAACCACCCGCCGGAACAGAAAACCACAAACATATCGTCCTCATCTCAGGAGATGAGGAGTATCGTTCCGAACAAGCATTGACGATGCTCGGAAAGATTCTCAGTCAACGACACGGGTTTCGGTGCTCGGTCCTTTTCTCCTTCGGGCCCGACGATGCGAACTACATCGACTCCAACAATCCAAATGGCTTGCGTGGATTGGATGCGTTGAGCTCGGCAGATCTACTTATTCTTAGCACCCGATTTCGAACTCCTGGCCTCAATGAAGCGACCCACATCACCAACTATTTGAACCAGGGCAAGCCCGTTATCGGACTCCGAACCGCCACCCACGCCTTCAAAGGAAACGGTAGCTTCGGCGGCATCCCGTTCGGCGATTTCGGTCTCAAGATTCTAGGCGAGACCTGGGTCAGCCATCACGGGAAACATAAAGTCCAAGGGGCTCGCGGTGTCATCGAACCCGCGCAAGAAAACCATCCCATCCTTCGCGGTGTCAAGAATCCCTTCTGCCCCTCGGACGTTTACGAGGTGAAACACCTAACGGACCAGGATGAGATTCTCTTGCGAGCCGCGGTTACCGAGACCTTGGCCCCTGACTCTCCGAATGTCGAGGGGAAGCTGAATGATCCGATGCAACCCTTCGCATGGCTTCACTCCTATCAGCGCCCCAACGGAACCGGAACCGGCCTATCCTTCTGCACCACCGGCGGAGCATCGGTCGACTTGGTCGATGAGGAGATGCGACGTTTGATCGTCAACGCTTCCCTACACTTGACCGGCCGCGAGGTTCCCGAGAAAGCGAATGTTGACTATGTCGATCCGTACTACCCAACCTTCTTCGGGTTTATCAACGACCCGAACTTTTGGAAAAACGCGAATCAAACTCCCGCCGATTTCGTTCTCGGCCAATCCCCGAAACTCCCCGATCCTCCGGGATCCCCCGAATGGAATTATCGCACTCCTTCCAAAGCCGCTCCCACTGATGCAACCTCTTCTCTCCTCCCGTTTGAGCCTCGGCAAGGAGAGCGAATCGCCTTTGTGGGAAGCTCCCTCGGCGAACGAATGAACTTGTTCGGCTATTTCGAAACGTTGCTTCATACTCGGTTTCCCCACAAACAACTCGTCGTTCGCAACTTCTCCTGGCCAGGAGACGAAGTCGGGAACCAACAGCGCCCCAGTGACTATACGAAGATCGACGATCCGCTGGAGGAGTTTGGACCGGAACTCTTCTTCTGCTTCTTCGGAATGAACGAACATTTCGCTGGGGCATCCGACGACCAACTGAAAACGTTCCGCGACCAATACCGACGTTGGATCGAAGAGCATCGAACAAAATTCTTTCGCGAAGGCCGAGAGGTTCGTTTCGTCCTTGTCTCCCCGATCGCGCGTGAAGAATCCAACGATCCGCACGCACCGAAGGTTCAAGAAAACAACGCTTCTCTCGCTAAGTACACCGATGCTGTCCGAACCGTTGCCAAGGATCTCAATCTTCCGTTCATCGACATTTATACACTGACCTTGAAAGCCTTCTCTGAAGAGCCCGATTTGCAATTCACGATCAACACGATCCACGTCAACGAAAAGGGGGATCGGTTCCTCGCGAAGGAGATCGATTCCCAACTCTTCGTCACCCCGCATCCGACTGGAACGGACGTTTCTCTCTTCCACAACACGCGCAAATGGGTGAACGACAAGTCGTGGCTCCATCTGCAAGACTATCGGATGCTCAACGGCTGGTACGTATACGGTGGCCGCCGAACTTGGGATACGGAAACCTTCCCTGGGGAGTTTCAAAAGATTCGGAAGATGGTCTCGGTCCGAGATCAATACATCTGGGATTTAATCACTGGAAAGAGCGTACCGGAGGTCCCCGACGATTCGCAAACCGGAGAGGTCTTCATTCCTGAGACGATGTTCGGAACTCGCGATGAAGCGTTCCGAGCCCACCGCGAACCGAAGACCCTCGTCTATCCCACTCCTGAGGAATCGATCGCCCAAATGAAGGTTCCCGAAGGCTTTGAGGTGAAGATGTTCGCTTCGGAGCGCGAGTTCCCTGAACTGGCCAATCCAACGCAGATGGCGTTCGATAGCAAGGGACGCCTTTGGGTTTCCTGCATGATCAACTATCCTCAATGGCTCCCTGGAGCTTCGCGCCCTGGAGACAAGCTACTCATCTTGGAAGATACCGACGGGGATGGGAAAGCGGATGTTTGCAAGACCTTCTACGACAAACTGATATGCCCAACCGGTTTCGAATTTTACAAGGATGGCGTTCTCGTTGTCGATCAACCTCGCATTATCTTCTTGCGAGACACCAATGGAGACGATCAAGCCGACGAAATCGACTACGTGCTCGACGGGATCGCAACCGACGATACGCACCATACGGTTGGGGCTTGGGAATGGTCGCACGGCGGATTGCTTTACATGCTCGAAGGAATCTCCATGTCGACGACTCTCGAGACTCCCTGGGGACCTTTCCGGAACAAAGGGCCGAGCGGCGCCTATGTGATCGATCCGAAGTCATGGAAGTTTCGTTACTTCAAAACCCCCGGATACGGAAACCCTTGGTGCCTCGTTTTCGACAAATGGGGGATGGGGATCATCGGTGACGGGACCAACGCACAGCAGCATTGGACCAGCCCACTCGGTGGATTCAACGTCAGTTCACGGAAGACCCTTCGTCCGAACTTCGACAATCAAGGTATCCGTCCCGCCGTGGGGAACGACTTCCTCTTCACCCGCCACTTCCCAGATGAAGTGCAGGGGGATTTCATCTATGCGTGCGTCATCAACTTGCACGGGATGCCAAGATTTCAAATGCAAGACGACGAGAACGGGGCCGGTTATACCGGGAAGCGTATCGAAGACTTGATCAAGTCGACCGACAACTTCTTCCGCCCCATCGATCCCCAGATCGGTCCTGATGGGGCGTTATGGTTTGGGGACTGGTGCAATGCGTTGATCGGTCACATGCAATACTCTCAACGGGACCCCAACCGAGATCACGAGCATGGGCGGATCTACCGCCTCGTTTACAAGGACAAACCTCTTCTCCAACCCATCTTACAGCACGGTGCGTCGATCGAAACATTGCTGGGACAATTGAGCGAGTACGAACCCCGGACGCGTTACCGAGCTCGCCGCGAACTTCGGGCTCGCAACGCCGACGAAGTCCTGGCTGCCGTGGATCGCTGGTTGCAAGGGGAAGTTTCTGACGAAAGGCTTTGCGAGGGGCTGTGGCTCCAAGAGAGCTTTAATCGGATCGATCCCAAGCTAGTCGATCGTTTGCTCGCATCGAAAGACTACCATGCCCGAGCTGCCGCCGTGCACGCCGTTGGGAACCAATGGGAAACCTATCCTGCGGTCTTCGATATCTTCAAGCGAGCGATCGGGGACGACAATCCGCGAGTTCGTTTGGAAGCCATTCGGGGTTTAAGCTTCCTGCAAACTGCGGAAGCTGCCGAAGTCGCTTTGTTAGCGATCAACAAACCGATGGAATACTGGACCGAATATACGCTGGAGCACACATTACAAGCGCTTGCACCGAAAATCGACGCAGCGATCAAGGAAGGAACCTTCCTCGCCGGCGCGAACGATGTTCGACGCAAATACTACGACGACTACAAAACCGCTTCGGGACCAGGGGGACGAATCGTGCGACCATTGCACGATGCGGAAGACACACAACTTTCCCAAGAACGACGCGAGGCTGCCATCAAGCAGATTGCGTCGGTGGAGGGTGGCAACAGCCAACGAGGTGAAGTCGTCTATTCGCGAGTTTGTTCCGCATGCCATCAAATCGGTGACCAAGGAAAAGCGTTTGGACCTCGTTTGGATGACGTCGGCTCTCGTTTCAATCGAGAATCGATCATCCGCCACATCCTTTGGCCGAACGACACGATCGCTAAGGGATATGAAACGGTTCAAATTGCAACGGTCGACGATGAGATCTTAACCGGCTTTATCCTGAACGAAACCGCAGAGGCGATTACGTTGGGGATCGCGACTCCCGATGGGAAGGGGAGAGAGCAGAAGATCCTTAAAGAAGAGATCGACCAGCGAAAAGAGATGAAGGCGAGCTCGATGCCGGAGGGGCTGGCTAAGACGATTGCACCGAGCGAGTTCTTAGATCTCATCGAGTATCTTTCCCGTCAGAATAAGTTTGTCGTACACGAAGATGGCTGGATTGAAACGGGATTGGCCGAGGGGCCGTTCCGTAAGCATGGTAGCTTCGTAGAGATATCGCGGGATGCTCAGTTTCAGATTCCGGCCAACTACCCGGCTCACTGGAGTAGATCGGCCAACCTCGTGCTGAGCCCAGCAGATCCTAAAAGTAGAGAGTTTTCGTTCCACTCGCCAAACGAGGGTTCTGATTCTCCCTCGGCAGTAGTTCGGCTCCGTGAAGAGTTGGAGGTTCGACACATCTCGATCCAGAACCGCAGGAACCCGCAGTTCTACGATCGCGCGAAAGACCTAGCGATTTGGATCTCCAGAGATGGCAAAGAGTGGAAACAGGTTTGGAAGTCGACCAAGCCAGGGGAGCAATATGAGATCGAACTTCCTGAAGGGACCCGAGGCCGCTACATCAAGGTAGGACTCGATGGGCGTGGGATTCTCCATTTGAATCAGATCGTCGTGTTTGGTACAGGGAAGTAGTTTTTGGGGGAACCACGGAACACACGGGATACACGGAAAAGGAGTTGGATGGGGCGTTACTGGAGATGTTAGAGGTGCTTTGCCACTCACTTGTTTCGTCGGTACAATTGATTCAGGAGAAAACCCAATGTCACTTGAAAGTATGCTTGCCTCGCTTACGCCTCAGCAAAAACTTGATGCAATGAACATTCTTTGGCAGGACTTATCCGTAAATCCGGCAGGTATTTGCTCGCCAGATTGGCACGCCGCCGTATTGGCGGAAAGGATAAAGAACCCGTCGCAGAAACCTAGCCTACCTCTCGATGCAGCGTTTAACGACGTGAGGGAGCGACTGAATGAACGTCGAACTCAGGGATGAGGCTAGAGATGATCTTGTGAATGGCGCCGTTTTCTATGGCGAGCAGTCCTCGGGAATGGATGAGTACTTCATTAGATGCTTGCGTGAAGACATACAAAAACTGAAAACAACCGGTGGAATTCATGAGAAGTACAACGGTTTTTACCGTTCATTGTCAGAACGCTTTCCCTTTGCAATCTACTACACAATCACGGAAGAAATTATAGATGTCGTCGCGATTTTAGATTGTCGTCGTGATCCATTGTCCCTGAGCACACGACTTGGACAAACCAAACGATGAACCGAAGCATGGTGCTTGCTTTCCATATAAGGGGAAGGGCGATATGCTTGCTCATCTTGCGGGATGGCTAAAAGCTTAATTCATAACAATATCAAGGAAAGGTTTGCGCGATGAGAAAATGGTTCGTAAGGAATAACTGCATCTTAGGATCGATGGTGGTCGGAACTTTAGCGTGGAGCTGTTTTGCGGGGGCTCAATCGTCCCTCGCCCAAGAAGTTTCAGCCAAGCTGGTTTCAGGAATCGACCTTCTTCACATCAGCAAGGAAATCCCCCCCAGCCAGGACTTCTTCCGGCACATCAACGAAGAGTGGATGAAGAAAACTCCGATCCCGGATGATCAATCCGACTACGGAGCATTCACTGCTCTCGCTCTGGAGACGAAGGATGCGATCGGTCGTTTGATCGAGGAAGCGAGCCAATCCCCTAATCCCTCCGCAATCGCCAAGCAGGTGGGAGGGCTTTACAAATCCTACACCGATCTCGCGACTCGCAACGCTGCAGGGATTCAACCGATTCAGCCAACGCTCGACTTGATCCGGGGAGTCCAAAACAAGACTCAACTCCTTGAGCTTTCGGGGAAGCTTAGCGTTCAAGGAATCTCGAATCTCTTCGGTGTCTACGTCGATGCCGACGCCCGTCGTTCAGACCAGAACGCGATCTATCTCCACCAAGGTGGAACGGAACTCCCCGATCGAGACTACTACCTCGAAGATCGCTACAGCGCTCCCCTCGCGGCCTATCGCACCTATGTTGCCGAGATGCTGGAGGTTCTTCATTGGCCTAACGGAAAAGAGCTCGCCAACAAGATCGTTGATTTGGAAGTTGAATTGGCGAGAGCGCAATGGAATAAAGAGCAACTCCGAGACCCCGTCAAGCAATACAACAAGATGACGACCGAGGAGTTCGCCAAGACGATTCCTCATCTCGATTGGCCCGCTTATGCCAAGGGGACCGGCCTGCCCGTCGATGCGGAACTCGTCATTGGGCAACCTAGCTTCTTTGAATCGGCGAGCGCATTGGCTGAGAAAGCCGATCTGGAAGTGTTGAAAGCGATGTTCGCTTTTCAAACCCTCAATCACTACGCTCCTATCTTGAGCGAGGAGATTGAGAAGAAGCATTTCGCCTTTTTCAAAACCACGTTGAGTGGGGTTGAGGAGCAAGAGTCTCTCAAACGCCGTGCTGTCAACGCTTGCAATAGCCTCCTCAGCATGCCTGTCGGCCAGCTCTATGTTGAGAAGTTCTACACCCAACGGGCTCAAGAAAAGATGGATGGGTTGGTAAAGAATTTGCTCAAAGCATTCGAAGTCCGAATCAATCAACTTGAGTGGATGGGGCAAGGAACGAAAGAACAGGCTCTGACGAAGCTTTCGCAGTTCACACCGAAGATCGGCTATCCTGCGAAATGGAAAGATTATTCCTCGGTCCAGATCGATCCGACCAATGTCGTTACCAACTATGCACGTATCGCTGAGTTCGAGCACAACTATTCCCTCGCGAAGATCGGAAACCCGGTCAACCGCGATGAATGGTATATGGGGCCGCAAACGGTCAATGCTTACTACAATCCGACCATGAACGAGATCGTCTTCCCCGCAGCGATCTTGCAACCTCCTTTCTTCAACTTGGAAGCGGATGACGCGGTCAATTACGGTGCTATCGGTGCCGTGATCGGTCATGAAATCAGCCACGGGTTTGATGATTCCGGGGCGAAGTTTGACGGAAAAGGAAATCTCCGAAACTGGTGGACTCCCAACGATGAAGCGGAGTTTGAAAAACGTTCTCAAAAGCTGGTCGAGCAATACAACCAGTACGAGCCACTCCCAGGTATGCATCTCAACGGAAAGTTCACGCTGGGGGAAAACATCGGCGATCTAGGTGGGCTTAGTGTTGCGTTCACTGCTTATCAACTATCGCTCGACGGAAAGAAGTCCGAAGTGATCGATGGCCTGACCGGTGAACAACGTTTCTTTGCTGGATGGGCCCAGGTTTGGAGACGCAAGTATCGAGAGCCCGAACTGAAGAAGAGACTCGTAAACGATCCCCATTCCCCGAGCCAGTATCGGTGCAACGGAATCGTCTCGAACCTCGACGCATTCTATGAAGCGTTCAGTATCCCCGCTGACTCCCCGATGTATATCGCGCCGGAGAACCGGGTGAGAATTTGGTAGCTTAACAGCTCGCCGCGAAGCGGCGGCAAATAGTAGCGGAAGGGGGCGCTCTATATCTCCGCTCCCCTCGCCCCGCTTCGGGGAGAGGGGCTGGGGGTGGGCTGGCGCATTGGAGGTAAGAGGGTGGACGCGAAGCGTCCCCCATCACAACCCGTGGCGTAAGCGAGGGACAGCGTCGCGAGTGTACGTAGCCCTTGTCGGGAATATCTCTGGCGTCGGGTGGCACGCCCCTGAGGCACGAAGGGCGTGCTGTGAGACCTGGGATG
>CAYMXM010000017.1:0-23740 GCA_964394065.1 uncultured Pirellula sp.
GTTGCCAGTGCTATCCCTCGCTAACGCGTCGGGTTGTGATTGCGCGGCCTCGCTTACGCGTCGGCCAAACTCCCCTTATTCAACACTCGCGCTCGCTCCTCCTCGCAACGTGAGGATACTTTCCTTGATCGCTAACAAATACCCTTGAACAAGTGTTCGAATCTCTTCAAAACGCGCAGTCACTGCATCGCTCGAATCGACTTGCTCAATCCGGTGATGAAGGTCCTCCAGAGATTCGGTCAAGGAATCGGCTGCGAGGTCGGTCGAAAGAACTCGGAGTTGTTGAAGTTTGGCGAGCGCAGCCTCGTCATCTCCGAGCTTCATCGACTCGGCCAATTCGTCGATACCCGAGACCAAGTGATCTCGGGCATACTCCAAGAGCTCTTCCAATCGATCTTGCCGATAGGAAAGCCGCTCCAGGATTCGCTCTAAGTTCAATGAGACAGACATGGTGTAGTGAGACTTAAGGTGTAAGGTGTAAGGCCGACGCGCAAGCGAGGCCGCGCAATCACAACCCGACGCGTTAGCGAGGGATAGCACTGGCAACCACGCATCCAATGCAAGATCTCGTAGCACGCCCTTCGTGCCTCAGGGGCGTGTCAATGTTCCGACAAGGGCTACGTTCACTCGCGACGCTATCCCTCGCTAACGCTTCGGGTTGTGATGGGAGGACGCTTCGCGTCCCCCCCTTACCGCCGATGCGTCAGCCCCTCTCCCTGAAGCGGGGCGAGGGGAGCGGGATCAGACTTCAGACTTCAAATCTCAACGCTTACTCCTTCTCGCCCGAACTCGTTCGTAGGCGTCGCGGGCGGCTTGGCGGGCTTCTTCCCAAGTCATTTGGACTGCCCCACCTTCGTTTTCCCACGCGGCGAGTTCTTCGTAGCGTTGGCGGGCAGCCGCTTCGGCCGCTTCCCAACTTTCATGTTCGAGTGGTGTTTCCCAACCGGCTCGGTAGGCCCGTTCGTAGCTTTCAAACGGATAGTCTTCGTTGTAGTAAGGTCGGTTGATATACTCCGATCTCCAGTACTCGACTTCGACCGTTGGATTGACCTCTTCGGCGATCGCCTTCCCGGCCAAGGCCCCTGCTATCCCGCCGACGATCGTGCCTGCAACCGCGCCGATGGGGCCGGCGACGGCACCGACTACGGCGCCGGTCGTGGCCCCACCAAGAGCCGCTCCGACTCCGGTACCAAGAGGATGCGCACCCGCTTCTCCAGTAATCGGATCTTCGTTGGCTAACTTGCTGAGCGCTTCTTCCGAAAGCTCTACTTCCGATTCAACAGCGGGAGCTATTGGTGGATGAATACTTGACTTCGTCATGACTAGTTTCCTTATGACAGTTGTGGATGAGCCATTTCAACAAGGTCGACAGGATGCAATCAGCGTGCCGTTCTCGATAGAAGCGTGCAAGTGAAGTCCTCAGAAGCACGAAGAATTCCAATAGGAAGGAGAATTGCTTCCTCATAGCGCTATTTGACTGTTTTTCCACCGCGCAGCCCCTCCTCTTTGGGGATGCCGACACATCGGTGGTGAGCGGGAGGACGCGAAGCGTCCCCCCATCACAACCCGTGGCGTTAGCGAGGGACAGCGTCGCGAGTGCACGTGGCCCTTTGTCGGGAATATCTCAGGCCCCGGGTGGCACGTCCCTGAGGCACGAAGGGCGTGCTGCGAGACCTTGGAAGGCATGCCTGGCTTCCAGCGCTATCCCTCGCTTACGCCACGGGTTGTGATTTTAGGGCCTCGCTTACGCGTCGGCCAAACATCCCTGGTAACCTAAGTTCGCGCCGATCCGTAAGGCCACTTCCAGGGAGCGGAGATATTAAAGGACTTGAACGACGGCACCTTTTTTAACGCCGAGCATCATCGACGCGGAATCGGAAACCAGATGAAGACGCAGTGGTTTCCCATCCTCCAGAATAGCGATGAGTGTCATCTCAGGTTGATTGTGATCAACGCCATAGATGCCGTAGGTTTCAAATTCGTCGTCGACCACGATCTTCGTCTCTTCGGAATGACTGATTCCTGCGAGACGGTCATGGGTGAGATCGGTGATCAAGTCACCCTCGGAACTAATCTCAACGACGCTTCCAGATATCTTTGCTGCCACGGTTTAGACTTTTTCTAATGCGAAAACGAACGATCAGGAAACGACAATCTGCCATCCGGCTTCAAGATTGTAGCAAGAATAGGGGAGGTGTAGGGTGGGGGGTGGGAACGCCGTTAAGCATTTTTTCCTGTAGGAAAAATCACATAGCAGCGGGATGGCACGCGGCGCTTTAGATCTCCGCTCCCCTCGCCCCGCTTCGGGGAGAGGGGGCCGGGGGTGAGGGGTTGAAGTGCTAGAGATCAAAAAATCAAGTTGGCTTTCTCTGGTGTCAGCTACACTTCCGGTGTGTTCCGTGGCCGCTTTGAGCGCGAAGGTGATTGCAATGGAATCGATGATTGATTCGCCATCTCGATCTAAGATGGAAGCAGCGGCCACTTCACACACCCTACGACTACGAACCCAAAATCGGGAAGTTGTTTCGGGACGTTCCTCTATGCGTCGCCGCTACGCGACTGGCTCCGCCTCGTTACAATGCACGAAACGCATTATCTCCCTATTACAAGCCTTCCCACAAGCTCCCTCTATGCCATCCCGACTGTTGATTCGATCGGCGCAGGTCCTCTTTCCCGACGAAACTTGCCGCGCTAACATCCTGGTCGAGGGGGGGCGAATCGCGAGTGTCGATGCCCCGGATAGCACGAGCGCTGACGAAACACTTGACGCGAACGGATTGGTTTTGTTTCCCGGGCTGATCGACGACCAAGTCCATTTCCGTGAGCCGGGACTGGAACACAAAGAGGATCTGGAAACCGCTAGCCGCGCTTGTGTAGCAGGAGGTGTGACTTCCTTTTTAGAAATGCCGAACACCAAACCGGCTGCGACGACGCAAGCCCTCATCGAAGCGAAGTATTCCCTGGCTCAGAAGAAATCGGTCGCCAACTACGGCTTCTACATCGGCGCCACTTCGGAAAATATCGAAGAACTCAAAAAAGCTACCGGGGTGCCGGGGATCAAGATATTTATCGGATCGAGCACCGGGAACCTGCTGGTCGATTCTCAGGAAGCCTTGGAGAGAATCTTCGCCGAAACCTCCCTCCCCATTTGTGCCCACTGCGAGGATGAAGGAACGGTTCGACGAAATACGGAAACGTTCGCCGATACAGACTGCGTGGAGGATCATTCAAGGATTCGCGATGCTGCTGCCGCGTTGATCGCCACGAAACGAGCCGTCGATCTCGCGATCCGACATCGACATCGATTCCACGTACTCCATGTCAGTACGGCCGCCGAAATCGCGGTGGTCCAAGCCCATAATAACTTGATTACGAGCGAAGTGTGCCCGCATCACTGGCACTTCTGCATCGACGACTATGCTCGACTCGGCACCCTCATTCAAATGAACCCGTCGATCAAACGGAAGGAGGATAACGTAGCTCTTTGGGAGGCATTGCAAAAAGGAGCAATCCAAGTCGTTGCGACCGACCACGCCCCTCACACTCTTGAAGAAAAGAAACAACCTTATCCGAAGTCACCGAGCGGACTACCTGCGGTAGAGAACTACCTCTCGCTATTGCTCGATCGGGCATCGCGAAACGAGTGTACGTGGAATCAAATCGCATCCTGGACGAGCGATGCGCCGGCTCGCGTTTGGGGAATGGTTGGGAAAGGTCGAATCGCGCCGGGGTATGACGCGGACCTTGTTCTCGTCGATCCGCACCTGGAGAAAACGATCCGAAACGAGGAGCAGTTCACGAAATGCAAATGGAGCCCCTGGGCAGGAGAGACTCTTCGGGGTTGGCCTGTGAAGACTTGGGTCGGTGGAAAACTGGTCTTCGATACGGGACGCATCGTCGCAAAGCAACCCGCCGAGCGATTGGTGTTTGACTCAAAGCTCGGAGGCTATTGGAACACCCCCGACGGAGTCGGCCCCAATGTAGATCGGAATTCATTCCGATAAACAACGCCGCCATTCAACGCCGCCATCAGCGCCGTGAGCCGGTCTCCCGATCATAGCTCTCCAAGCTCCCCCACAGATGGCAAGAGGCTATCAACTTTTGAAAGAGCCTCTCACCCCGCACGGGGGGCTTGAGCTGGCCTGACGCATCGCCGCGAACATAAAGTGTTTGGGTGGTTTGGCCGACGCGTAAGCGAGGCCCGCAAATCACAACCCGTGGCGTAAGCGAGGGATAGCGCTGGCAACCAGGTATCCATCCAAGGTCTCACAGCATGCCCTTCGTGCCTCAGGGACGTGCCACCCGACGCCTGAGGCATTCCTAACAAGGGCTACGTGCACTCGCGACGCAGTCCCTCGCTTACGCCACGGGTTGTGATGGGGGTACGCTTCGCGTGCCCCCCCCCCTTAAGTCCGATGCGTCAGGCCACCCCGAAGCGAGGCGTGTGTCGAGGCTACAAACACGGAAAGCTATTTCACTGCCATTCCTTACTCCATCAACAGTTCGCGCAGCGCTGTTTCTCTCGCTTGGCTTCGGTACTCGGCGATTCGCTCCATTTGCCCACGAAGCCCTTCGGTCCCGTTCTCTCCATCGCAAATGAGCTTTTGCATCTGATCGAGTTGACGTTGAATCTGCCGAGTCAGATCTTCCTCCGGTCTCGACCAGTAGTGCCAGACCGTCGAGACGAGGGAGTCGATAACGATCCCGACGACGACGCCGACTCCAAAAGTAGCCCAACCGGAAGCCGCCCCTGTCCCTAGAATCCCAGCAGAGACTCCCATCCGAATCGCGACGTGGGCCATCACTTCTCCTGCGATCAACGAAACGAGTTGCGACCCGACCGCCCCCTGAAAGTCGCTGTTCGATTTCGCGAGAACCTCTTGGAGAGTCCGCTCGAAACTCCCCCGCAACTCTTCGGGAGACAAAGAAACTCCCAGCGGACTGTTGGGCAAATCCTCCAAATCCGCGCGCAAATCGACGAGCATCTGATTCTCGATACTCTCCAGCTCTTGCAGAAACCCACCGATCGAAAGCTCGATCGCTTGCTCCAGCTCGGAGCTCTTGAGAACGATCGATTCGAACTCCTCTCGCAAAAACGTCTCGTTCTGTCCACCTTGGGTAAACGGAACATAGTCTGCGACCATCCTCCACTTGCTCCCAAACCCGAGCGCGACCGTCGAGAACTTCGCGGTTCGATTTCGGGCGTAGTTCAGAACCTCGATGATCGGAACGAGGTTTTCGTCAACGGCTCCTTGAATCCGTTCCTGACACCTTTCTAGATGGGGAACGACAATCGATTGCCAAGCGGCTTCATCGAGTTTGCCGGACGGAATCGGAAGGGTAGGCTCTTCTTCGACGACCTTCACAGCGGTCTCCGGATTGGTTGTGGTGCTGGAGAGCTGGGGATAGAGAATCCAGCCGGTGAGGACTAAGATCCCCACCATTCCGATTCCATTGACCACCCCTACCCGGAGCTTACCCAAGTGACACCTCAACGTGTGTTACAAACACTTCCCCCCTCAAGCGTTGCTGAATTTCTTCCGGCGAAGCGCATTCGAAGAATAGCTCTAGCGCCTCCCGCAGATTGTCGCGAGCAGACTCAATCGAATCTCCTTGGCTCGCCACGTCTAGCTCGGGGCATAAAGCAACGAAGCCATCGTTTTCCCGCTGAATGACCGCCGTTAATCGTCTGTTCACACCAATTTTCTCCGATAGTCTGTCTCGTTGAACACCAAGGTCGGCATCACATTGTACACGGCGCAAAGATAGCGAAACATGGGGACACTCGCACGCCCGGCGTTGTTCCTCACCGGAGCCGAGGAATTCAACGCAGAGACGCGGAGGCGCAGGGGCGCAAAGAAAAAATCTCCGCGCCCCTGCGTCTCCGCGACTCCGCGTTATTTCCTAATCGTTAGGGGGCGATTGCCTGAAAGAACTCGTCGCTTCCCAATCCCGGTTGCTTGTTCCTCGTGTTCCCAGGTTGAACGCCGGGCTCTTTGCCATGGTCTACCCTAGTCCGCAATCTGCGAACATCGGCGAAATCTGCGGATGAATTTTTATATCCGCAGATTTCGCCGATTGTCGCAGATTAGCAAATCTTTTTGCGGGGCTGTCAGAATCGCATGGAAACGGGGCCTGCGCGATACGGAGGGGTTCGGAGCCGTAACTCTTTGTCTAGTAGTATGTTGCGAGGATTGGTTCCTGTCTGGCACAACAGTTGCAGTAGCAGCGATCACTCCTGGTGGACTGCCAATTCGGGCTGATTTCGTTTAATCAGCCCGCTGGGAAAAAGGGTCACCCGGAGTAATCGAAAAGAACAGATTCGAGAGCGAGCGGCTCTCCCTCCCGCCGACCGGACGGGTTGGCGTTCCAGACAATTTCGTTCGTTGGTAGTTACCGACTCATCGCAAGGAGTTCAACGTGGCAAAACAGATGGTATTTGATGACGAAGCACGGCAGCCGCTATTGGCTGGTGTTTCGAAGCTCGCGAAGGCGGTTCGCAGCACCTTGGGCCCACGCGGCCGGAACGCCGTTCTCGACAAAGGCTGGGGCTCCCCAAAAATTACGAAAGATGGTGTCACGGTCGCCGAAGAGATCGAGCTGGACGATCCCTTCGAAAACCTTGGAGCTCAGTTGGTCAAGGAAGCGGCTAGCAAGACGAACGATGTGGCTGGTGACGGTACCACCACCGCAACCGTTCTCGCTGAAGCAATCTTCCGCGAAGGGCTCAAAATGATCGCTTCCGGCGCCGACCCGATGTCCCTCACCCGAGGGATCGCTAAGGCTGTCGATGCGGTCAAAGCTGAAATCGAAAAGATTGCGATTCCGATCGATGCCAAGAACAAAAAAGAAATCAAGCAAGTAGCGACGATCGCTGGGAACAACGACCCAACGATCGGTGACGTTCTCGCCGAAGCCTTCCTCAAGGTGGGCAAAGACGGCGTGATCGCGGTCGACGAAGGACGGGGTAGCGAAACGACCGTTGAAATCGTCGAAGGGATGCAGTTCGATCGCGGATTCCTCTCCCCCTACTTCGTTACCAACCAAGACAACGTCTCGGTCGAACTCGAAGATTGCCATATCTTGATCCACGAAGAAAAGATCAGCAACAACAAGAAGCTGATCCCTCTTCTCGAAGCGATCAGCAAGGCGAAGAAGCCCCTCCTCATCATCGCAGAAGATATCGAAGGGGACGCTCTCGCGACTCTCGTGATCAACAAGACTCGGGGAATCCTCAGCGCAGCGGCGGTGAAGGCTCCTGGCTACGGCGATCGTCGCAAGGCGATCCTCGGCGACATCGCAGCACTCACCGGTGGCAAGGCGATCTTCAAGGATCTCGGCATCGACCTGGAATCGGTCAAGATCACCGACCTCGGACGTGCAAAGAAGGTCACCATCACCAGCGAAAACACCATCATCGTCGGTGGAGCTGGGAAGAAGGATGCGATCGAAGGTCGTGTCACCCAGATCCGTCGCGAAATCGACAACACCGATAGCGACTACGATCGCGAAAAGCTCCAAGAGCGATTGGCGAAGTTGGCAGGTGGCGTTGCTCAAATCAAAGTCGGTGCAACCACCGAAACCGAAATGAAGGAGCGCAAGGCGCTTCTCGACGATGCCAAGGCAGCTACCCAAGCCGCCCTCGACGAAGGGATCGTTCCTGGAGGAGGCGTCGCTCTTCTCCGATGCGAAAACGCACTCAGCAAGTTGAAGCTTGAAGGGGACGAAGCTCTCGGTGCACGGATCATCGTCAATATCCTCGACTATCCACTCCGGTCGATCGCCAACAACGCAGGGCTCGACGGAGCTGTTGTCGTCAATCGCGTTCGCCAACAAAAAGAGCGAACCGAAGGTTACGACGCCAATGCGAACAAGTATGTCGACATGATCAAGACCGGGATCATCGATCCGGCCAAGGTTGTGAAGACCGCTTTGAGCAACGCATCTTCGGTCGCTTCCCTCCTCCTTTCCACCGAATCTCTCATCACCGAGATTCCTAAGGAAGAAGAGCCAGCAGCCGGCGGTCATCATGACCATGATCACGGTATGGGAGGCATGGGCGGAATGGGAGGCATGGGTGGCATGGGCGGCATGATGTAGAGCCAGCGCCGTGGCCCGGGCCACGTTCCAATCAATCGCCGCAGATCTTTTTTCATGAGCTCTGCGGCTTCAAAAACACAAACTCACAACACAACATTTCAAATCACAAGGGTATTTCAACATGGCCAAAGTAAATCTCCGTCCTCTCGATGATCGTGTCGTTGTCAAGCCGCTCGAAGCAGAAGAAACCACCGCGGGTGGAATCGTTCTTCCTGACTCGGCCAAGGAAAAGCCACAACGAGGCAAGGTCGTCGCTGTCGGACCTGGCAAGCTTCTCGACACCGGTGTTCGGGCTGCTTTGAGCGTCGAAATCGGCGACGAAGTCATCTTCGGCAAGTACGGTGGAAGCGAAGTTGAAGTCGACGGTGTGGAATACAAGATCCTTCGCGAAAGCGATGTCTTGGCTAAGCTCGCGTAAGGCGAACTCCCTCGTTCCTTTCTAATCAAGAACAATCAACGATAAGGATAAGCTAAGCGTGGCAAAACAATTACTATTTGACGATCAGGCCCGAGCACGCATGTTGCAAGGGGTTGAGAAGTTGGCGGACGCTGTCGCCGTCACGATGGGACCGACCGGTCGCAATGTGATCATCGACAAGAGCTTCGGCGGCCCAACGGTCACCAAAGATGGTGTGACCGTCGCCAAAGAAGTCGAACTCGAAGATCGCTTCGAGAACATGGGCGCCAAGCTCGTTGTGGAAGTCGCTCAAAAGACGAGCGATCTCGCCGGAGACGGCACCACGACCGCAACCGTTTTGGCCCGTGCGATCTTCAAGGAAGGGCTCCGCAACATCGCGGCGGGTAGCAACCCTTCCGCGATTCGCCGAGGTATCGACAAGGCTGTCGAAGCTGCGGTTGCCAAACTGCAAGAACTGGCAAAGCCTGTCAGCAATCGAGACGAAGTCGCCAACGTCGGCGCGATCTCCGCGAACAACGATATGTCGATCGGTTCTCTCCTGGCAGAAGCGCTTGAGCGCGTCGGCAAGGATGGGGTGATCACCGTCGAAGAAGGGAAGACTGCTCAAACCACCGTCGATTACGTCGATGGGATGCAGTTCGATAAGGGATTCGTCTCTCCTTACTTCATCAACACTCCGAGCGACATGAGCTGCACTTTCGAAAATGCACTCATCCTTCTCTACGAGAAGAAGATCAGCAACATTCGAGATCTCGTTCCGGTTCTTGAGAAGGCGAGCGCTTCGGGGCAACCTCTTCTCATTATCGCGGAAGATGTCGATGCAGAAGCATTGACCCTCCTCGTGGTCAACAAGCTCCGTGGCAACTTGAACGTCTGTGCTGTGAAGGCTCCTGGTTTCGGCGATCGACGCAAAGCGATGCTCGGCGATATCGCGATTCTGACCGGTGGAACGTTCATCAGCGAAGACCTCGGCATCCAATTGGAAAAGATCTCCTTGGAAAACCTCGGTCGAGCGAAGAAGGTCGTTGTCGACAAGAACAACACCACGATCGTCGAAGGTGGTGGAGATCGCAAGGCTGTCGATCAACGGGTTGCGCAAATCCGTGCTCAAATCGATCAAACCGACAGCGAGTATGACAAGGAGAAGTTCCAAGAGCGTTTGGCCAAGTTGGCTGGAGGCGTTGCTGTCATCAGCGTCGGTGCAGAAACCGAAGCGGATATGAAGCAAAAGAAGGCTCGCGTGGAAGACGCATTGCATGCGACCCGCGCTGCAGTCGAAGAAGGTATCCTCCCTGGTGGAGGTGTTGCCTTGATTCGATGCCGCGATACCGTCAAGGGAATTGTCGACAGCCTCAAGGATGATGAAAAGACCGGTGCCGACATCATCTTGCGAGCGATCGAAGCACCCCTTCGCCAGATCGCCGACAACGCAGGTATCGATGGTAGTGTCGTAGCCGACGAAGTGGCTCAAAAGCCATTGACGCACGGATACGATGCGAACAAGGGTGAGTATGTCGACATGCTCAAGTCCGGCATCATCGATCCTGTCAAAGTGGTTCGCACCGCCCTGGCCAATGCAGCGAGCATCTCCGGCTTGCTCCTCACGACCGAAGCGTTGGTGACAACCTATGACAAAGACGATAAGAAGAAGCGCAAGGTAGAAGGCTCGATTAACTAATCGACCGTTGTCTTGTTCGATCGTTCAGCGGTCATTTGCATGCGGCTAGGTCCCATGCAAATGACCCTTTTTTATAGCCCACATGAGACGAGCGGCAAAAGTAAAATTACCGAACCCTCTCCCCATCACAACCCGAAGCGTTAGCGAGGGACAGCGTCGCGAGTGGCCGTCGCCCTTGTCGATATGCCCCTGGAGTCGGGGTGGCACGTCCCTGAGGCACGAAGGGCGTGCTGTGAGACCTCGATTAGGATGCTTGGTTGCCAACGCTATCCCTCGCTAACGCTTCGGGTTGTGATGGTAGTTTCATCTATCGTTCGCCTAAGGCGTCGTACAAAAGGTTGCACAGTGTCAGCAAAACGGGATTACTACGAGGTCTTGACCGTTTCCAAAGGAGCGTCTCAGGACGAGATCGCCCGCGCCTACCGAAAGCTTGCGCTGAAATACCATCCCGACTCCAATCAAGGAAACGAGGATGCGATCCACAAGTTCAAAGAGGCCGCCGAGGCATACGAAGTTCTCAGCGACGCGCAAAAGCGGGCTCGCTACGATCAGTACGGGCATGCAGGGGTCGAGGGTGGATCGGGCGGATTCCGCGATGTAGGAGATATCTTCGAAGCCTTCGGGGATGTCTTTGGTGGAACTATCTTCGAGGATTTTTTCGGAGGAGGAAGAACCCGCTCGCGCGTTCGCAAGGGTGCCGATCTCCGGTGCGACGTCGTGTTAGAACTGGAGGAAGCAGCCAGCGGTGTTACCAAAACCGTTTCGTTGACGCGCCATGTCAGCTGCGAAACTTGCTCCGGCTCCGGTGCAGAGGTTGGTTCACAGCCCGAGGTTTGCCGCCGTTGCCAAGGGCGAGGGCAAGTCGTTCAGTCGACCGGTATCTTGCGAGTCCAGACGACCTGCCCAATTTGCCGTGGAAGTGGTAAGACCATCAGCAATCCCTGCAAAACCTGCGATGGCCAGGGATTGAGACCGACCGAGGTCAAGCTCGAAGTGAAAATCCCAGCAGGGGTCGATGATGGAATGCGCGTTCGATTGCCTGGAGAAGGACAACCGAGCCCCGACGGCGGACCGCGTGGAGACGCCTACTGCTTTATTCACTTGAAGCAGCATTCGATTTTTCACCGAGATGAGCACAATCTGATTCTTCAGTTACCGATCTCCTATAGCCAGGCGGCCCTGGGGACGACGATCGAGGTTCCCACCCTCAACGGGAAGCGATCGCTCGACATTCAAGGTGGTACCAAGAGTGGAACCGTCTACCGGATCCGTGGGCTTGGAATGCCCGATCCCCACACCGGGGCCCGAGGAGATCTCCTCGTCGAAACGATCATCGAAGTGCCGAAGAATCTTTCCAAGCGACAGCAGGAGTTGCTGCGAGAGCTGGCGGAGCTGGAAGACAAAGAAATCACACCTGAGCGAAAAGGGTTCATGGATCGCATCATGGATTACTTCAACGTCTCAGGAGCGGAACCTACCAAAACCAAATAACCACGAATTGATATCATGTCTAAACAATCCAGAAATGAATCTCAGATCCCTAACGACGAAGCGATGGACTCGGTCGTTGAAGAGTTCGGCTTGGAAGAGGGAGTGGAAACCCCAGAACAGATCGTCGATTTGCTCGAGCAGCAAGTCGCGCAGTTTCGAGATCGCGAATTGAAAGCGCAAGCCGAGCTGGAGAACTTTCGCAAGCGAGTCCTTCGGGATACCGAGCAGCAGCTCAAGTACGCATCGATCGACATGGTTCGGGATCTCCTCGACGTCGTGGATAACTTGCAGCGCGCGATCGATGCGGCGAACAAGGGAGGAGAGGCCTCGGGCTTAACCGAAGGGGTTCAGATGGTTCAGCAGCAACTCGAGGGAGTCCTCGCAAAACACCATTGCACCCCGATTCGAGCTTTGGGGCAGCCGTTCGACCCGAACATCCATCAAGCGATCGCCCAACAGCCGAGCCGAGAGTATCCTGCCGGTACGGTGATGATGGAAACCTCCATTGGCTATGTACTCCATGATCGGGTCATTCGCCCCAGCATGGTGATCGTTTCAACAGGGGCTGGAGCGTAAGGAGAAGTCGTCACTATGCCAACGTATGATTATGAATGCGATGCTTGCGGACATGCGTTTGAACTCTTTCAATCGATCTCTGCAGATCCTGAGAAGACTTGTCCTAGCTGCAAGAAAAAGAAGCTACGCCGTTTGATCGGCACCGGCGGAGCGGTGATGTTTAAGGGATCGGGATTCTATCAAACCGACTATCGAAGCGATTCTTATAAAAAATCCGCCGCCTCCGATTCGAAGCCTTCAAGTTCGCCGGGGGAATCGAAGTCCGAGAGCAAGTCCGAGTCGAAGGCTGAATCCAAGTCCGAGTCAAAAACGGAATCGAAGCCAAAACCGAAGTCGGATAGTAAGTAGTTGTCGGATAGTAAGTAGTTTTAATCATCCGCAGATTACGCCGATTTTCGCAGAACCCCGGTGGCCCGAAAATCACAACCCGTGGCGTAAGCGAGGGATAGCGCTGGCAACCCACGCATCCATCCAAGGTCCCACAGCACGCCCTTCCTGCCTCAGGGACGTGCCACCCCACGCCTTAAGATGTTCCCGGCGAGGGCCCACGTTCACTCGCGACGCTGTCCCTCGCTAACGCGTCGGGTTGTGATGGGGGGGACGCTTCGAGTCCGCCCTCTTAACTCCGATGCGTCAGGCTACCCCCAACTCTTCCTAAGGTCCAAAGCCTAAAGTCCAAAGCCTTTTTCCATAGCAAAAAGGGACTTGCTTTTTTTGTAGCATCAGCTACTTTTTGTAGTAATTGTAGCGCAGGCTATAAATCAAGCAGGTAACCGGAGCGGAATTATGCAGGTCCAGTCCATCACTCTATCCATTCGTCCATCGCGTCGAGGTTTTACTCTCGTCGAGCTTCTTGTCGTCATCGCGATTATCGGAATCCTCACCGGGCTCCTTCTCCCGGCGGTCCAAGCGGCGAGGGAGGCGGCGAGGCGGATGTCTTGCCAGAACAACTTGAAACAAGCTGCCCTTGCGATGGCGAACTACGAAAGCGCCTTCCGGGTTTTCCCCTCCTCCTATGTCGCGAACACGCGGCATCCCAGTCGGGATGACGATACGTTCGACGCTCCGAATGGATTTGCCTGGGGTGCGTTGATTCTCCCTTTCATGGAGCAAACAAACCTGCAGCAACAACTCGACTTTCGATTTCCCTGTTGGGATGCTGTGCAAGGAGACGCGATTCGAACGCGTCTTCCCACTTATCTCTGCCCCTCCTCCACCCGATTGGATTCCTTGGTCACCGTACGGAACGAGAGTGGTCAAACCTTAGCGTCGTTCGGGAGATCGACTTATGTTGCGAACGCGGGTCAGGAAGAACCGTGGGGGCATCGTGTCGAAGACTACCATCAAGTCGCCGATGGCCCTCTCTATCGCAACTCTCGCACTCGCGTCGGAGATGTAACGGATGGGTTGAGCAATACGGTTTTTCTGGGGGAGCATGAACCTGATTTGAGCGACAAGACTTGGGTCGGTGTTGTACCTGGAGCTATGGTATGCCCGAACAACACAGCAAGGTTTCCGATGGCAGCATGCGATCGAGGAGCGACCTTGGTCAACGTGCATAGCGGTCCTTCCACGGCGGAGATCGATCCCGAGTTGGGGTTTGCCCCCATCCACCCACCGAACAGTCCCCTCGCACACGTCTGCCAGATGTACAGCTCCCACACCGGTGGAGCGAACGTCACGATGGGGGATGGGAGTGTTCACTTCATCAGTGCAGGGATCCATCAACCCACCTGGGCGGCTCTTTCAAGTCGTGCGAAGGGGGATCTCGTCGGGGACTGGCAATGAAATCGTCTAGAACGGCGGTTGACCAACAGAATCGAACGATTTTTTGGATCGCCATCGCATCCCTATTAGTTCTAGGAGCGATCTGGGGGATTCTTTGGTATCGACGCCCTCCTGCCCTTGAGCATGATTACTTGCGGTATGTCCAATTGCTTCGGACCGCCGTATCGGCTCAGAACGAGCAGCATTTGCTCGGAGTCGAGCGTGTCCTCGCCAGAGATCGGGATGCTCAGAAACTCCCTCATTCCCATTGGAAGCACTTTCAAGGGATCATCGATCTCGCGAAAGGAGGCAACTGGGAAGACGCCGACCTCCGGTGCCAAGCCTTTGAGGCCGCGCAGCAAAATCGATGAAGAAGTGCAACGCTGTAAAGCTGTTTTCCTTCGGAAAAAGACTCTGGACCTTGGGCTTTGGACTTTAGGAAGAGCCTACCCCATAAGACATCCGCTCCCCTCGCCCCGCTTCGGGGAGAGGGGCCGGAGGTGGCCTGGCGCATCGGTGGTAAGAGGGTGGACGCGAAGCGTCCCATCACAACCCGTGGCGTAAGCGAGGGACAGCGCTGGCAACCAGGCATCCTTCCCGGGGCTCGCAGCACGCCCTTCGTGCCTCAGGGGCGTGCCCCCCGACGCCTGAAACATTCCCGACAAGGGCTACGTGGACTCGCGACGCTGTCCCTCGCTTACGCCACGGGTTGTGATGGTAGCTCCCACGAAGCAGGATGCGAAGCATCCACCGTTCTCTCGGATTTCCCTCCGCGCTCTCTGCGGTTAAACGGAAGTCCCCCTCTTCCTAAAGCCTAAAGTCTATAGCCTAAAGCCTTACTATTGTTTCCCGCCCTATTTCTGCTTTAATGGCATCTGGTACTTAGGTTTGTAAGTCGGCCCGGGAGGTGACATGAGTGTATCCGATGCGGTGGTAAGAGTTCTTCATCACAAACTGACCCTTATCGCTGAGTTTGAAAGCCAGATTAAGCGATCTCCTCGCCTCATCGAAGCTGCCCAAAAGCAATTGGATTTGGCCAAACAAGAGCTCCAGAATTGCCTCGACACGATCAAGCGTCGGAGGATGGATGCCGACAAACAACAATTGCAGCAGCGGGAACGGGAGGCAAAGCTTCTCGACCTGGAAGGAAAGATGAATGGGGCGAAGAACAATCGCGAATACCAAACGCTGAAGGAGCAAATCGCTGCGGATATGCAAGCCAATAGCGTCCTGACCGACGAAATCTTTGAGACGCTTGAGGAGATCGATACTCTTCAGGCCTCGACCGGGTTCCTTCAAGAAAGAGTCAAACTCGCCACCGAAGATTGTGCGAAAACGGCTTCGACGGTCGAAGCAAAACTGGTCACCCTTCACGAGGAACTAGCGAAAGCCAAAGAGGAACTCGCTTCGGTTGAAGCCGAACTCTCGGACGATTTCCTCGGAGACTACAAACGACTCGTCGCCTCTCGCGGCGAGGACGGCCTCTCTCCTCTGGATGGTCGCTCCTGCGGTGGTTGCAACACCCAAGTCACCCCTCGCGTGCTAGATCGCTTGAGAATGGGCCAACCAAGCCTCTGCCCCAGCTGCGGTCGAATGCTGTACCGGCCTGAAGAGTAATGCTTGAAAACTTGAGAAAGAGGGGACTTCCATTTAACCGTTGAGGGCGCGGAGAAACGCAGAGTTAAAACCGAGATAGATTAGATACCAGCTCCCCACCGAATACTTCTTGTCCGACCGGGGCTCGTGCCCGTCGGACACCGCTTTGGCGCCCTAGATCGCTTCGCGCTATAGAACTCTGCTCCCCACTAAAAATCCATCGCCAGCCTAGTGCCAAAGCCGTGAACCCAGCCGCTTCCGTCTGGGTAGGCTACGGTTTCTGCAACGTCTCGATAAGTGGCGGAGTAGTTTACTTGCGCTTTCATGTTCGGGTTGAGAAACCAATTGACCCCGTAGGTTTGGTTGTGCAAGATCCCACCGTTGAAACTCCCATCGTTCAGGTCGAGGTAGTTGTACCGGGCTCCAATCTGCCAAGCTCCCCCGCCGAACCCGCCGCTCCCTTTCCCAAAGTTTCGACTCGGAATCACGCGCCCGAAGGCGCCTGTCTTCTTACTGTATTGATCGTGCTCCCCGGTCAGAAATCGCATCAACTGGATGTAGCCACCATGATAAACGACTGTTTCCGAAGAGGGGGCTGCGAGATTGACGCGTGCGTCTTGATGACCACTGACCAGGTACTCGCTCTGCAAAGTCCAGGAGCCGTTGACGACAACCAGCTCGGCATTGACCTGTTGGTAATCGTCCCCGTAGAGGGATATCCCCGCCGGAACGGACCAGTCTTGCGAAAGTCCCGACCGGACGGCATCTCGCGCTCGATAGGTTTGGATCCGACCAGGAACTCCCGCTTGGCTAACCGCCGTCGCTTGTTTCCCGGAGATCGCTAAATGAAGGAGTGACGCCCCGTCATCTTCATACCACATCAACCGAGTCAGCCGACCGACGAGGGAATAGTTTCCTGATCCGGTACTCTCAGCAAAGATCGTGTTGACCGGCTTGTAGAGGCCGTAGTGAATCACCCCATCCTCGTTTTCCCCATAGTTCCGCAGGGCAGAGATGCCAGGGGTGAAGCCGTTAAACGTTCCACCGTAAAAAGCATCCTGATTGAAGGATCGCTCCATGAACGGAAGATAGCGACTGCTGACCATGTGTTCGAACCCGATCCCCTCCTTCTGCTGTCCGACCCGAACGGAACCGAAAAAAGGAACTTCGTTTACCTGCCACCAAAAATCGGTCAGCGCGATCGTGGCATGTTCGACGAAGCCGGGGTTGGTGAGCGAGACCGGTTGGTTGGCCGCTCGAAAGGAGTTCACGAAATCGATCTCGGCCGCGAAATCGATAACCTTATAAATCGTTCCATCCATCCGAAACCGGGCCCGACGGAAATCGACTCCATCGCCGTAGGGGACGTTGATGTTCTCCTGAACCGATCGGTCCGCGCCGAACCAAGCGGAATCGAATTGATAGCGTCCCCCGACATGGAAACGAAAGTCGCCATCGGGGGAAGCAAACTCGACACCGTTGTCCCAATGAGGAATCAACCAAGGTTTGTCGTCCAGCGCCTGAGGGATGGCTTCGGATTCCCGTTCGGCCAGTATCCTTCGGACTACCTCCTCAAGATCCTCACCCTCGAACGAAGAAGGCTCCGACAGGGTCCAGCTATCGGCGTCGGGTACCGGCTCGACGGTCTGAGCGTTCGCCGCCATCCCGACCCCAATCCCTAGATAGACAACTAGACGGGAGAGCTGGCTTCGTACTGTTGTCTTCACTTCGCTTCCCCCCGAATCGCCGTACCGATAAATCCCGTTGAAGGGGTCTTATCGGCGATACGGGTTGGATTCGTTGCATTAATTATTCCGATAACCGCGGTTTGTAGGGAGTGCTCGTTTCATCAGCGAACCAACGGTTGTTTAGATACTGGAAGCTACCGGGTTCTGTACCAGCGCCGATATTGACATCGACGGTCACCTTTTGTCGTTGAATGAAAACGGTATTTCCTTCGATCGTCACGTTTCGGCAAGGAGCGAAACCGGGGGCTTTGGTCTCTTGAAGAATACGAAAGATCCACCTTTCTGGGTACAGGATCGTGTTTCCTGTGAACTTGGCTCCATCCACTCCGACAAACGCTGCTCCGCAGTCCCCTCCCTGGATGATGTTATCCGTCGCTTCGATATCCTTGGCTTCGTACTTCACACCCTTGGGGCGGAAATAGTCGAGCCCGGTGGAGCCACCGATGTTCATCGGTCGACTACCGGCATTTACAAAGTGATTCGAAACGATCCGGATCTTCTCGCATCCACCTTTGGTCTGCACACCAGCAGTCCCTGGGAAGCCAGGCTTTCCGATGAGCCGGCAAGCGACGATCGTGCAATCATGGCACCCGACGAAGTCGATACCCTGACCACTCCACCCATGGATCGTGCAATTGCGGATCGTCATCTGCTCGATGCCCGAGCATTTGATTCCATCGCAATTTCCTTTCGGACCGATATCCCGAATCTCAATCGCTTCAAGAGTAACACCTCGAACCGGTTGATCCGCAAGCCCTCCGTCGTCGAGGTTGAGACCGTTCCCTGATTGGCCGATGATGAGCATGTTCCGAACGGTAAGCTTTTCACAGCGAGAAAAGTGCCACGCATTGCCACCTCCTCGAAACTGAGGCGGATCGTTCGGGTCCAACCCTTCGACGGTCAGTTCCGAAACATTCGCAACGCGATGCCCCCCGGGATATTCTCCCGGGGCGATCTTCAACGTCGTCTTCGGCTCAAGAGTTGCGAGGGCTTGGCGAAGAGAAGCAGTGTCTCGTACGACGATTTCCTTTGCATCGACGAAAGGGAGGCTACAGATGACGGAGAGAAAGACTGGGAGAAGAAGGATTGAGAATGGGTGGAAGGGAATGGTTTTCATGATGGCAGGTGAGTGAACGGTAAGAAAATAAAATAGTAAGCGGAATCGCGCGAGCCCTCCTGTGACGGCCTCCATCCCAGAGCTCCCCGCGTTGTTTCTACGCTTTCAACGTTTAGTTAAATTCAACGCAGAGACGCCGAGGTGCAGAGTCGCGGAGATTTAAGCTTAAGTAGTCGTGGTCGTAGGGTGTGTGAAGTGGCCGCTGCTTCCATCTTAGATCGAGACAGCGAATCAATTATTGTTTCCATTGGAATCATCTTCGCACCAAAAGCGGCCACGGAACACACCGGAAGTGTAGCTGGCACTAGAGAATTCCAACTTGGTTTTTATTTCTAGCACTTCTACGCCTCACCCCCGGCCCCTCTCCCCGAAGCGGGGCGAGGGGAGCAGATATTTTAGCGAGCCTCCGCGTTCTCTGCGGTTAAAATGGAAAACACAAAATTTGCGAAAACATTACACCCGCTCTTTGTCAGCCCTGGGGCAATCACCTACGAATCCCTGGTGCCAGTACCATGCAAAGATCCCTTATCGTCTTCAAGTCACCGAAGGTGACGGATGCTGGGTTAGAGTGGCGCGCGATGTGCCCTGCTATTAACCAGAAGACAATCGTTCCGAGGAAGATAGGAATCCACAGAAGCGGGTCCCCATTGCCAGCAGCTAACATTGCCACGAAAAAAAAAGTGCAAAGGAATCCCGTACCAGCGAATCCGTATCCGGGGTGACTAATCTCAATCGCGGGCAGCCGACCAGGTGCCAGCTGAGATATGGGGCCTGCTATTGCTCCCCAGTGGTCCTTTGTGTAGGTCGACAGCAGAGTCGATGGGCGAAGATTCTCTACATCGGCCCCGTCCCGAGCAAGAAGTTCTCGAACCGCGAAGAGCACCCCCGCAGGTCCGCATTCGCGCCCAAGGAGTGCAGGAACCCTCACCGATTCAACAGTAGCGTGCGAAGCAATGAGATCACAAACCTCTCTGAGCTTCCGCTTTTTCGGGGGAGTAAGAACAGCTTTCCAAGCGGAAAGAGGAATCTCGACCTTGAAATAATTATTCCAAGCCAACGCGAGCCGTTTCCATCCGACCAAATCACAAGCCCATCGCCACTCTTGAATCGTCGAGTTGAATGTTAAGTCAATGTCTGGATCGGCTTCGGGATCCCAACTGCAATCATGTCGATGCATATCGCGGAAGATTTCAAGAACATCCGTCGCAGTAAGCTTCGACGGTTTAAGTGTGTTGAGGATCATGGTTCCATTCTACTTCACTTACCCCGATGATTCGGAATGGGCCAGGTTCGGAATGGTTGAAGTCTCCATTTTCGAGAGAACGAATCGCATAGTCAAGGGAATCGATCAAGCCATATTCGTTGACGAAAACATCCTCATCTTCAGCCATCCCATTGCAAGATAGGGGAGAACACTCCGGGGCGTTTTGCGTTAAATAGGTAACGATGTCATAGCCGAGGAACCGTTCAGAAAGAGGTGGCGACACGTTTGTTGGAAAACTTACCTCCGCATGGTATGGAGTCCACTTGTTCCAATCAGCATCGAATTGCGTTTCGTATCCGCGGTAGTAAAAAAGCGTGGTTTCTGTCAGATCAAGGTCGTTCTCAGTCGCGATTTCCCGAATGAGGGATGGAGAATCAAAGAACCAGAAACCATTATGTTTCCAGAAAGGAATGTAGTTATCACAAAAGTCTTTGGACAAACAATTGGATACGGCATAGATCTTCCGCGCATGCGGCACTCCCGGCCAATCGCTCGTAATGATTCGTTTTGCCATGTAGCCAAGTTCAATCATGATTAGACACCTCTCCTCTGAATCCTTAAGCCCTCAGCCTTAAGTCTTTAGCCTCTTCTTTCCGTGTATTCCGTGGTTCCCCTTTTTTTCCCCTACACCAAGCGTCGCAACACTTCAATTCCCCGATCTAAGGTTTCATCACTCGCGGCGAAGGAGATTCGGAAGTGGGTGTCTCGGGTCGAGAAGATATTGCCGGGGATCACGAGCAGTTCATTCTCAATGCATCGTCGCACAAACTCTGCGCCACTTCCACCGGGTGCTTTCGGGAAGATATAAAAAGCACCACCAGGCTTGGTGAACTCATAGTACCCCTGAAGCCCCTCGACGATTCGATCGCGCTTCGCTGCGTAGTCTCGATAGTGTTGCGTCATGTCGTAATCCATCGCAGCAAGAGCTCCCCATTGGAATGGAGTCGGTGCGCAGACGAACGAGTACTGCTGCAGCTTCAACATCGTTTGGATGACCGCCGATGGGCCATGGACATACCCCACGCGCCAACCGGTCATCGCATGGCTCTTGGAGAAACCGTCGATCACGATCGTATCGGGATTGAACTCGGCGGGGGAACGCATAGGAGAATCGAAGTGGAAACCGCTATAGATCTCGTCGGATATCAACGCGATATTCTTTTCTTGGCATAGCTTGGCAAGCCCCTCAATCTCCTCTACCGAAGCGGTGACTCCGGTCGGGTTTCCAGGCGAATTGAACAACACGAGTTTCGTCTTATCCGTAATCGCATCTCGCACCTTGTCGAGATCGATTCGGAAATCGGGATAGGTGTCGATCACTACCGGGGTTCCACCGACCAGCTGGACGAGAGGAACGTACATCACGAAGTAAGGATCAAAGATGATCACTTCGTCCCCGGGATCGACGATCGAGAGTAGCGACAAGACCAATCCCCCCGATGTTCCTGAGCTGATGAAGACAGATCGGTCGGAATGCCCCCACTTTTGATCGATGTCCGACTGCAAGCGTGTCAGGAGGGGCGCGATCCCTTGCGTCGGCGAGTAGGCGTTCTTCTTCGACTCGATGGCGTCGATCGCCTCCTTTTTCACAGGGGATGGAACGTCAAAATCGGGTTGGCCGATCGAGAGATTGATCGGGTTCTTGAGTTTGGAGGCGAGCTCAAAAACTTTGCGAATACCGCTGGAATCGAAGGCGAGCGTTCGCTTAGCAACCCAGGGATGGGAGTTGGACATGGAAGGAGTTCCGAAATAGTTAGGGATAGCGGGCTACGTGGAGACTGATGATACGAAGTAGAACGCGAAGCGTCCACGCTACAAGCCAGAGCCCAGGCGAAGCCCTCTTCTGCCTCAAGTCTCAAGCCACACCCCTCTAGCCTGGGATGGTGTGGGCAATTTTGGGCAACTGGTGTAGCATACCAATTGTCGTTTTTGTTCTTTGATTTTGATAGAGCTCGATCGCTATTGGGATCTTTATAAACGTGGAGAGTTGAAGGGGAGATAATGGACCTGCTCATCTGCGGTGGAGGGATCGTCGGGCTCTCCATCGCGTATCAATGTCTTCAAAGGGGGTGGAAAGTTGCACTTGTGGAGCGAGGTGCTATCGGAAGAGAGGCGTCCTGGGCAGGGGCCGGCATCCTCCCGTCCGGAGCAACACTCCCAGCCCTCGACCCGATCGAACAACTCCGTGCACTTGCGCACCCACTGCACAAAGAATGGGCTCGGAAGCTTTACGAACTGACCGGTATCGACAACGAATTTCGCGAATGTGGTGGCATCTATTTTGCCAGAACCCCTGCCGAGAAAGCGACGTTGGCCGCGAATCGTTTTTGGTGCGAAGAACATGGCATTCCCTGCGAATCGTGGGACCATTCCACCTTCGCTTCGAAACTCCCCTTCCTTGCTCAAGCCACCGCATCGATGACCGGCGGAGATATTTGGTGGATGCCGAACGATTGCCGGGTTCGGAACCCACGGTACGTCCAAGCCTTAACGTGCGCGGTTGAGTTGCTCGGAGGGAAAGTACAAACCGATGCACCGGTGGCTGGTATCGACATGAAGTCGGGAATCGCATCTGGGGTTCGTTTGGAATCGGGTGAGAGACTCGTTGCAGACCGGATTTGCGTCGCGACCGGTGCATGGACCCCCTTTCTTTTAGAAGATTTGCAAATCCAGACCGGGATTTTGCCCGTGCGAGGTCAGATCGTTCTCTACCGATTGGAACAACCACTCTTCGGTTGTATCGTCAACGAAGGGCATCGCTATCTGGTCCCCCGAGACGACGGTCATCTCTTGGCTGGTTCGTGCGAAGAGGAGGTTGGGTATCAACCCTATACGACCGAGAGTATGATCCAGGAATTGAAGGAATGGGCCGAGTCGATCCTACCAGCGTTGGCGTCGGCTCGCATCGAGAGGACTTGGGCGGGGCTTCGCCCCGGATCGTTCGATGGGTATCCTTACTTGGGGCAAGCCCCTGGGATCGAAAATCTCTTCGTCGCCTCTGGACACTTTCGACACGGCCTCCATTGGTCTCCCGCCACGGCGGTATTGATGACGCAGCTCATGTTTGGAGAAAAGCCCAGCATCGATCTAGATCCGTTTCGCATATTGCGAGGCTTGAACTCTAAGTGAGGCTTGAGGGGTGTGAGGCTTGAGACTTGAGGAAGAAGAGGGAACCACGAATCGTACGAATCTTACGAATGAATGCGATGCCTGGTTGCCGGCGCTGTCCCTCGCTTACTCCGCGGGTTGTGATTTTCGGGCCTCGCTTACGTTTCGGCCAAACATTCCATTAAGAATCGAGGAGGTGTATCGGGATGGGGGATGTCAAAAACTATCCACCTTGCATTCGAATCGTCGGGGCCTTTAGTCGCTACCCGGAAGCCCTTACGTGGCTTTGGGATCGAGTCCGTGCGGAATGGGGCGAGATACTCCATGTCAGTCCTCCGTTCGACTACACCGAGACCGCATACTACACCAAGACCATGGGAGAGGGGCTGGTCAAGCAGTTCCTTGTTTGCACTCCAGGTTATGATCCTGCATCTTTGGCCCAGGACAAACTCCTAACCAATCGTTGGGAATCCGAGTACAAGGAGATATTCGATTGCGTCGAACCTCGCCCCCTCAACATCGACCCAGGGTATGTCGCGTTAACCAAACTGGTGCTGGCATCGACGAAAAATCGAGAGCATCGCATTTACTTGCAGGACGGAATCTATGCAGAGGTTACCCTTGCATTTCGGGATCAGGTTTGGAAGCCGATGGAGTGGACCTATCCCGACTACAAGAGAGAAGATTTTCAAATGTTCTTTTGTGAAGCGAGGAAAATTCTTCTGTCGGCGCGCCGTTGAGTAGGCTTAACGTATCGGCGCGCCGCACATATCTCTGCTCCCCTCGCCCCGCTTCGGGGAGAGGGGCTGGGGGTGAGGGGTAGAAGTGAGATCTAACTAAGCCATTGTTGACTAAGCCGCTGCCCCCTCATCCCCAG